>NZ_CAURKP010000124.1:0-15747 GCF_963525155.1 uncultured Rhodococcus sp. | reverse complement strand
TCACAGTTCGTCGGTCAGTTCGCTGGTGGGTGGTGGTAGTGGGATGGCTCGTCCTGGTGCGGTCAGTCGCGCCCATCGCGGCGTGCTGTTTCTCGACGAATGTGCCGAGATCGGGGTGAAGGTGCTCGAAGCGCTACGCACACCACTCGAAGACGGGGAAGTGCGAATCGCCCGGCGGGACGGAGTTGCTCGGTACCCGGCGCGGTTCCAGCTGATACTGGCCGCGAATCCGTGCCCATGCGCGCCGCCGCGAGACGCGGACTGCGTCTGCGCACCCGCGGCGCGTCGCCGTTACCTGGGGAAATTGTCTGGCCCGTTGTTGGACCGAGTCGACATCAGGGTCCGGATGCAGGCGGTAGCAACCGGAGCGCTGATCGACGAAGTGGGGGAAAGCACCAGCGATGTTCGTGCGCGCGTGGCGGCGGCTCGAGACACTGCAGCCCAGCGGTGGAGTGAGTACGGGTGGCGGACCAACGCGGAAGTACCAGGGCCGGCGTTGAGACAGAAGTTCAGACTCTCGCGTGCAGCGCTGGCGCCGGTGGAACGGGCGCTGCGTAAAGGTGTCATCACTGCTCGTGGGGCGGACCGAGCGTTGCGGGTTGCCTGGAGTGTAGCCGATCTGGCAGGTGAAGCGATGCCCGGACCAGACCAAGTTGTCACCGCACTCGACTTCCGAGACAGGGGATTTCAATGACTGCACACGATCCACGACTACTCGCTTGGGCATATCTGTCCCGCGTCGTGCAGGGCCCTAGCGCGCATATGTCCATGTTGATCGACGAGCTCGGGGTCGAAGAAACTGCGAGGGCGGTCCGCAACGGCGATCTGCCACCCGCAATCGAGGAGAAGACGCGAGCCCGCGCTCACATCGACACAGCCCAACGAGACCTCGACCTGATGGAGGCGATGGGTGGCAGACTCGTAACACCGAATTGCGCCGATTGGCCGGCGTGGCGAATGCTTTCCTTTGACGGACTCGATCCCTCCGGGGGTGAGACGGCACCATTTGTGTTGTGGGTGTTGGGGTCCGGGGATTTGGTTGATCTGACCGAGAGATCGGTTGGAATTGTGGGCACGCGGGCATCTACTGCGTACGGCGAACACGTGACGGCAGAGATTGCCGGTGACCTGGCTGTCGACGGATGGACCGTGATTTCCGGGGCGGCCTTCGGTATCGACGGGGCCGCGCACCGCGCTGCATTGGGCGTAGGTGGAACCACGCTGGCTGTCTTGGCCTGTGGGGTCGATCGAGCGTATCCGTCAGGGCATGCGCGACTACTCAAACAGATAGCGAGTTCGGGTGCAGTGATAAGTGAATATCCGCCGGGCACAACACCTGCAAAGTTCCGGTTTCTGGCAAGGAATCGACTGGTAGCTGCGTTGTCGGACGGAGTAGTGGTGGTCGAGGCGGGTTGGCGCAGTGGGGCACGCAATACCGCCAATTGGGCTCGGAAGTTAGGCCGTCCCGTGATGGCGGTGCCCGGACCGGTTACCTCGGCATCGTCGACCGGATGTCACCGGATGATCCGCGAAGGTGAAGCGCAACTCGTTTCCAATGCCGTGGATGTAGTCGAAGCGTCAGGCCCATTTGGAGTCGGGGATTCCGCGGAGGATGCAGCCGCGACGCGTGACATCGACGCATTGCGAGGCAATTCTCGATTGGTATACGAAGCATTGCCGGGAACGGGGTCTCGCAGTACGCGTGAGTTGTCCGAGGAATCGGGATTGCTCATAGCTCAGGTTCGTGCCACTCTTCCTCTGCTCGAACTGGAGGGATTTGCAAGTTCTGATTCCAGTGGTTGGTTTCGGACGCGGTAGTACGTGAACTACTTCCGCGCCCGTCAGACCATGCGTGGCGATGCTCACTAATCGTTTGTGAAGACCGTGAATCGTCAATACCCGCAGCGCATCGGAAATGGCACGTCAGGGCTATTTTTCACGAATTTGCTCGACTGTGTGCAATGTAATTCTCGATGCGTTTCGCCGACTCGACCTGCAAGTTCGACGGGTCTCAGGAAAGCCTCAGGTCAATGTGCATGGAAGTCCGATTAGTCTGGCTCACGATGACGGCGGGCATTGATTGGCACCCGGCATCCGAGGGATGAATGTGCAGAATTTTCAGGGTCGTGTTCGGTCGAGGCAATGCCGCTAACCCGCTGCTAATTCGGACCATTGAGTCTGTTCGGAAACGGTGAAGGCTTTCGAACTTCTTTTGTTCATCAACGCTCTATCTGTGTATTGTGAAGGAGAATTGAATCGATCATTGAAAGAGGAGTGCAATGGCTGAGAAGCTGATTCGGCAACTCATCGACGACCTTGATGGTAAGCCGATTGACGATGGATTCGGTGATCGAATTGAGTTCTCTTACCAGGGAACGGATTACGTGATCGATCTGCGCGCCACCAATGCAGAGAAGTTCGACGCTGCGGTGAAGCCGTTCGTCGAGGCTGCTGCGAAGGTGAGCGGGAAGCGCGGCAAGAAGGCTCAGGCTGCATCTCCGCAGGCCACATCAGGTTCCGGACGCTCCAAGGAGACGCTCCAGGCCATCCGTGACTGGGCAGGTAAGAACGGTTACGAAGTTGCTCCGCGTGGGCGTATCAAAGCGGAAATCATCGACGCTTTCGATGCTGCACACTAGATTGAATTAAATACACCTCTGGCTCTCGGCGAACTCGCCGGGAGCCAGAGGTGTATTTTACTGTTGCTTTGCCGAGTTCTCGGACGGCTTTGTCCGACAGGTCGTCCATGTGAAGCTGATCAGATAATTCGTCTATGCCGCACCGAATTTACCCAGCAGATTGGTCGGTTTCTTTCGCTGTGCACAAAGGTCGACAGAGCGCTGTGTGGAGTCGCCGGCGAGGTATTTCGCCCTCGTGCTGCAATAGTCGTGTACATTAGTTAGGTAACACTAACTTTCGGAAGGATCTTTCTGTGGCCAAGCCGACAACTGCATTGACGGTTCTGCGGACCGAACAATTGACCCCCCATATGGTACGAGTGTTTCTCGGGGGACCAGGCTTCGAGTCGTTCACTCCCAGCGAATACAGCGATTCCTATGTAAAGATCGAATTCGGCACTCCTGATCAGCCGACACTGCGCACCTACACGATTCGATCGTACGATCTTGATGCCAAAGAGATTGCAATCGATTTTGTCGTCCACGGCGACATGGGTGTTGCAGGTCCGTGGGCCGCGTCGGTTCAGCCGGGCGCTGAGATTACTCTGCGGGGACCCGGTGGCGCGTTTTCGCCGTCACCAACCGCTGATTGGTATCTCTTCGTCGGAGACGAGACCGCAATACCCGCTATTTCCGCGTCGATAGCGAGATTGGCGCCGGATGCGGTCGGCTACGCCGTCGTCGAAGTCGGTGGACCGGAAGACGAAATCGCGCTCGATGCCCCAGAAGGTATTGCCGTGACCTGGCTGCATCGCGGGGCATCGTCCGACGCGGTCGGCGAAGAATTGGCGGGCGACAACGCTCCGGTTGTCGCCGCGGTCAAGGCTCTCGAGTGGTTGCCGGGCGAACCGCACGTGTTCATTCACGGTGAAGCGCAAGCCGTCATGCACAACCTCCGGCCGTACATTCGCAAGGAACGAAATGTCCCGGCGTCGGCCGCTTCCATTTCCGGCTATTGGCGTCGTGGTCGCACCGAAGAGGGCTTCCGGGTCTGGAAGTCCGAACTCGCTGCGGCCGAAAACTAACTCGCGGCGGCCGTGCCGCGAGTCAGCAACACGAGCGCAACGGCCGCGAGAACTCCGAAGGTGGGAATTGCGATTGCCATCGGAACTGCCGTGTCTTCTCCCGCAATTCCCACCAATGGCGAAACCAGCGCCGCCAAGCCGAACTGGCCCGCTCCCATCAGCGCTGAACCGGTCCCGGCCGCGTTGGTGACCTCTCCTTGGGCGAGAGCGGTCGCATTCCCCATGATGAACCCGATGCTCGAAATTGCCACGAACAGTGGGACCAAGATCAACCAGGTATTCGTGGAACTGAAAACCACGCTGGTGCAGAACAATACGGCGCCGCCCGTGAGGAGTAGGCACACCCCGAAACGCAGCAGCGTGCGTGCTCCGACGCGGCCGAGCAGGCGAGTGGTGATCATCGCTGCCGTGACCATTCCGGTGGCGTTCACTGCGAACACGATCGAGAATTGTGACGGACTCAGCCCGAGAACGTTCTGAACGACGAACGGTGACGCGGAGATGTACGCGAACAGGGCGCCGAATCCGAAGACGAATGCGAGCGCATATCCGAGGTAGTGCCGATTGCGGACCACGTATCGCAGATTCGAGATCAGGGCCTTCAATCCGCCGCCGTGGCGTCGCTCGGGCGGAAGTGTCTCGGGAACGAGCAAAACGACACCAGCCACCATTACAGCGCCCGCGACCGCCAGGACCCAGAAGATCCCGCGCCACCCGACGGGGCCGAGAAGTGCGCCGCCGATCAGTGGCGCGACCACGGGAGCGATACCGCCGATGATCATCATGATGCTGAAGAGCTTCGCTGCGTCGTCGCCACGCGCTCGGTCGCCAATACAAGCGCGGGCAAGAACGATGGCAGCGCCTCCACTCAAGCCCTGGACGAGTCGTGCACCGATGAGAAACTCGATGTTCGGCGCCACCGCGCATGCCGCGCCGCTCAGTGCCGTGATGATTGTCGCGGCCAGCAGTATTCGTCGCCTGCCAAGTCCGTCGGAGATCGGACCGATGATCAGCTGGCCGATTCCGAGGCCTGCCATGAAGGTGGTCAGCGTGAGTTGAACGCTGGCCGCAGTAGTGTCGAGTGCATCCGCCATCAACGGTAGGCCGGGCAGGTACATGTCGATGGACAGTGGAGCGATTGCGGAAATCAGTGCCAGTACGCACAACATCTTCAGAGGAATTGCTCGATTCACCGATCAACCCTATCGGCGAGGGAGCTTGCAGTTTCAATCGCGGCGAGCGAGCGTGTGTTCATGACTGACGCATTGCCGGCGAGCTTGAGCGTTCACCTCGATGCGTATGCCGAGCACCTCCGACTGAGCCGAGGCCGGTCGGAACACACGATCCGCGCCTACGTCGGTGACGCGCGGGCATTGCTGACCCATTTCTCCGCGGGTTCGGAGAATGCAGATCTCGACCGCCTCGACCTTGGAGTCATGCGTTCGTGGTTGGCCGCCCAGAATGCCGTAGGAACAGCCCGTACGACGGTAGCTCGACGGGCTTCTTCGGCGCGTGGGTTCACTGCGTGGCTCGCGCAGACTGGACGCATTTCCGTCGACCCGGGCACACGTCTGGCGGCTCCACCCGCTCGCCGGACGCTGCCGACGGTGCTGCGTCAGAGCCAGGCCCTCGACGCAATGGATGCGGCGGAAAGCGGTGCGCAGCAACAAGAGCCGCTCGCCCTGCGAGACCGACTCATCGTGGAATTGTTGTACTCCACCGGAATTCGAGTCGGCGAGTTGTGTGGGCTGGACGTCGAGTCGGTCGATGCGGATCGACGTTTGCTTCGTGTTCTCGGCAAGGGGAACAAGGAGCGGTCGGTGCCATACGGCCTGCCCGCAGAATCGGCACTGAACGGCTGGCTGGAGCACGGACGACCCGCGCTGTGTTCGGATCGGTCCGGGCGAGCGTTGCTCCTCGGAGTTCGAGGCGGCCGGCTCGATCAGCGTCAGGCGCGTTCGGTGGTCCACGAAACCATGGCTGCAATTCCAGGGGCTCCCGACATGGGTCCGCACGGGCTTCGGCACTCGGCTGCGACACATTTGCTGGAGGGTGGTGCGGACCTTCGTGTGGTCCAAGAACTCCTCGGTCATGCGAGTTTGGCGACCACTCAGCTGTACACGCACGTGTCGGTCGAACGGCTTCGATCCGTCCACGATCAGGCCCATCCGCGCGCCTGATTTGTGGAGCGACGCGAGTTCTCGGCTGGTATTTGGTAGCGTCGCAGCTCAGAAGAGTGAACAATCGGCAAAGTTCGATCGTCGTGTCGAGACACTCGATTACATGCGATATCCGGGGGATTCGTGAACCGCCAAGATGTGAAGCACCTGCCGAACAGCGGCCAACCAGCCTGGCTGTCCGAATCGCCGCAACCGGCTCCCGAGCCGGCGCCGACGCCGGAGCCTGTGGCGCGACTGCAAGAGGTCTGGTCCACGCCACCGCCACCGTCGAGCCAACAGCAGGTGACAAACCAGGATCTGGTTGCCGAAGCTTTACTGAAACGCCCGAAACGGACGCCGCGTGGCGGCTGGCGTAGGGGATTGCATCGTGCGACCGGAGGTGTGGTCAATCTGGGGGATTCGACCAACGAACAGCGCAACCGTGCACTGGCCGCCCGAATCGAGCAGCCGATCCGCAACGACTACCGAGTCGCTCTGCTCTCGCTCAAAGGGGGAGTGGGCAAGACGACGGTCACGGTCGGACTCGGTGCGACGTTTGCTTCGCTGCGTGGTGACTGCGTCGTGGCGGTTGACGCCAATCCCGATTTCGGGACTTTGGCACAACGTGTTCCGCTGCAGACCAATTCGACAGTGCGCGATCTGATTGCTGCTAGACCGGACATAAAGAGCTATTCGGACGTTCGAGTGCACACATCCCAGTCGTCGAGTCGTCTCGAGGTGCTGGCGAGTGAGCAGGATCCGGCGATTTCGGAGGCATTCAGCGAGGCCGACTATCGCCAGGTCATCGACATCTTGCAGGTCTACTACAACATCATCCTCACTGATTGCGGTACCGGGATCATGCACTCGGCGATGAACGGCGTTCTGGATCTTGCCAATTCGTTGGTTCTGGTCAGTTCGCCGGCAATCGACGGAGCGCGCAGTGCGGCGGCAACGCTCGATTGGCTTCAGTTGCACGGATACGGCCATCTGGTCGAGCGGACCGTCGTCGTCATCAGCGCCGCCCGACCAGGGTCGAGCGTCATCGACATGGACGCGTTGGTGGACTATTTCATGCGTCGATGCCGCGCCGTCGAGGTCATTCCTTTCGACGAGCATCTCGCGGAGGGGTCGGTGATGGACCTCGAATTGATGCGACCGGCCACCAGACGAGCGTTCATGGAACTGGCAGCGATGGTGGCCGACGACTTCGCGGACGCTGTGGGTCGGCACGCCGTCTCCGAGTGGCACTGATTCTGCGACCGATTTCTGCGACCGATCAGCCTCCTTTCAATGGCTTGAGCCTGAGCGGGTGCGACCGAACCAGTCCGAGTGGATCGAGATACTCGCGTCCTCTGCGCAAGCCCCAGTGCAAACATGCTTCGACAGCGCACCCTTCGTGCCCGGTTTCGAGGGTTCCGATCACTGACCTGGCTGCGACGCGTTCACCTGTGCGAACGACTGCGGTGACGGGTTCGTAGGTCGTGCGTAGGCCGCCGGAATGATCGATCGACACCGTCGGCTTTCCGGCGACCACTCCCGCGAACACCACGATGCCGTCACCGGCCGCGAGGACGGATTGGCCGGCGCTGCCGCCGAGATCGACCCCGCGATGACCCGGCAGCCAGTTCTCGGCCGGTTTGTCGAAAGCGCGTTCCACGTGCGGCCGAGGAGCGAGCGGCCAGTCGAATCGCGTGTCTGCTGACGCCGTGCCTACGGCGACACAGCAGGAGATCACGGCGAAGGCCACGCCTCGTCGAGCTCCGCGCAACATCGTCATTCCTTGATCTTGCGTGGAGTAGCGCACGCTTCAATGCAGATCAGACGGGTAATCCACAAGGTAGCCGCCGATCCACAACCGCCGGTTCGGTCTGTTGCTTCCGGGGTGGTTATGGCATCGGGGGACGAGGACGTACACTTGTCGAGCGGTCTGTGCTCGCACAGTCCGACTTCGCGCGCCCGCGCACGTTTTCCGGCCTCGGCTGGTCCTGGTTCTCACGAAACAGGTCCGACGGCCGTGCGGGTGCCAGGGCAGGGATCACCCGATCGCCTGCATCAACCGGATTGAAAGTTTGAGGTACACAGCCATGGCTGTCGTAACCATGAAGCAGATGCTCGATAGTGGAACCCACTTCGGACATCAGACCCGTCGCTGGAACCCGAAGATGAAGCGATTCATCTTGACCGACCGCAACGGCATCTACATCATCGACCTCCAGCAGACGCTGACGTACATCGACAAGGCGTACGAGTTCGTCAAGGAGACCGTTGCCCACGGCGGCACCGTTCTCTTCGTCGGTACCAAGAAGCAGGCGCAGGAGTCCATCGCTTCCGAAGCGACTCGCGTCGGAATGCCCTACGTCAACCAGCGTTGGCTCGGCGGCATGCTCACCAACTTCACCACCGTTCACAAGCGTCTGCTTCGCCTCAAGGAGCTCGAGGCAATGGAGCAGACCGGTGGATTCGAAGGTCGCACCAAGAAGGAAATCCTCATGCTCACGCGTGAGATGACCAAGCTGGATCGCACCCTCGGTGGTATCCGCGACATGGCCAAGGTTCCTTCCGCGGTGTGGATCGTCGACACCAACAAGGAGCACCTGGCAGTTGCCGAGGCTCGCAAGCTGAACATCCCGGTCATCGCGATCCTGGACACCAACTGCGACCCCGACCTCGTCGACTACCCGATCCCGGGCAACGACGACGCCATCCGTTCCGCAGCACTGCTGACCAAGGTTGTCGCTTCCGCGGTTGCCGAAGGTGTGCAGGCACGTGCAGGACTGAGCGCCGACAAGGACGCGAAGCCCGAAGCCGGCGCAGGCGAGCCCCTCGCCGAGTGGGAGCAGGAACTGCTCTCGCAGGCAGCTCCGGCCGCAGAGGCTGAGGCAGCTCCGGCTGCAGAGGCTGAGGCAGCTCCGGCTGCAGAGGCTGAGGCAGCCCCCGCCGCAGAGGCACCGGCCACCGAGGCCTGATTCGTTGAAACCGGCCCTGACCAAGAGTTCTTTTGGTCAGGGCCGTTTCACCGTTAGGCCCGAGCACCACCGTCAGGCCGTGCTTCACCGTTAGGCCGTGCTTCACCGTTAGTCCTAGGTCCGAAACAGACACATGAGGAGGCTCGCTAATCATGGCGAACTACACCGCCGCTGACGTCAAGCGGCTCCGTGAGCTCACCGGCTCCGGAATGATGGCATGTAAGAACGCACTCGCAGATGCAGACGGCGATTTCGACAAGGCCGTCGAGCAGCTGCGCATCAAGGGCGCGAAGGATGTCGGAAAGCGCGCAGAGCGCACTACCGCTGAGGGTCTCGTCGTCGCCAAGGACGGCGTCATGATCGAGATCAACTGCGAGACCGACTTCGTCGCCAAGAACGACGAGTTCATCAAGCTGGCCGACGAGATCGTGACCGTCGCTGCTGCTGGTAAGCCTGCTGACCTCGACGCTCTCAAGGCGCTCGAGCTCGACGGCAAGACCATCGACACCGTCATTGCGGAGCAGTCCGCGAAGATCGGTGAGAAGCTCGAACTGAGCCGCGTCGCTTCCTTCGACGGCCCCGTTGCCGTTTACCTGCACAAGCGCAGCTCCGACTTGCCGCCCGCTGTCGGCGTTCTCGTCGAGTACACCGGTGAAGGCGATGCTGCTGCTGAGGCCGCTCGCGGCGCTGCAATGCAGGTCGCAGCACTCAAGGCGAAGTACGTCACGCGTGACGAGGTTCCCGAGGAGATCGTCGCTTCCGAGCGTCACATCGCCGAAGAGACCGCCCGCGCAGAAGGCAAGCCCGAGCAGGCACTGCCGAAGATCATCGAAGGCCGCGTCAACGGTTACTTCAAGGACGTCGTTCTGACCGAGCAGTCTTCGGTCACGGACTCCAAGAAGACCGTCAAGGCGATCCTCGACGAGGCAGGCGTGACCATCAAGCGCTTCGTGCGTTTCGAGGTCGGCGCCTCCGCTTAATTCGGAGCCCGCACACATGGACCCCGCCTGAAGAGCATTGCTCTACCGGCGGGGTCTACGTGTACCTGGGGCCTCCGATGAGGCAGGATGAGAGTGCCTCGGGACGAGTCCCGGGGGCTTTCCTATGCCGCGGTGTCCGATTCGGCGGCAGAAGAAGAATGAAGGACCTACACGGTCTTGTATCGAACTGAGGAGAACAATGTCCGAACCAGCCAACGAACGTCCAGGATTCAAGCGGGTCCTGCTCAAACTCGGCGGCGAAATGTTCGGAGGCGGCAAAGTCGGTCTCGATCCCGACGTGGTCACCAAGGTGGCTGAGCAGATCGCAGAGGTCGTTCGATCGGGCGTACAGGTTGCAGTGGTCATCGGCGGCGGAAACTTCTTCCGCGGAGCGGAACTGCAGCAGCGTGGCCTCGATCGCGCGCGCTCCGACTACATGGGCATGCTAGGCACCGTCATGAACTGCCTCGCTCTGCAGGATTTCCTGGAGAAGGCGGGCGTCGATTCTCGCGTGCAGACGGCCATCACCATGGGCCAGGTCGCCGAGCCGTACCTCCCCCTTCGCGCACGTAGGCACCTCGAGAAGGGGCGCGTAGTCATCTTCGGTGCCGGGATGGGTATGCCCTACTTCTCGACTGACACCACTGCTGCGCAGCGCGCGCTGGAGATCGGTGCCGAGGTAGTGCTGATGGCCAAGGCTGTCGACGGCGTCTACTCGGCCGACCCGCGTCTCGACCCGGACGCGACGATGTACGAACAGATCACGCACCGTGAGGTCATCGAACGTGAGCTCAAGGTCGCGGACGCGACGGCATTCAGCCTGTGCATGGACAACTCGATGCCGATGATGGTGTTCAACCTCCTCACCGAAGGAAACATCGCTCGCGCGGTGTCCGGTGAGAAGATCGGCACCCTGATCAAGTCGTGAGTGACACCCAAAAAATGATGCAGAACAACATGGAGGAACAGCCGTGATCGATGAAGCGCTCTTCGAGGCAGAAGAGAAGATGGAAAAGGCTGTCACGGTAGCCAAGGACGATCTCGGCTCGGTTCGCACCGGACGCGCGAACCCCGGTATGTTCTCGCGCATCGTGATCGACTACTACGGTTCGATCACGCCGATCACGCAGCTCGCGAGCATCAACGTCCCCGAGGCCCGCATGGTCATCGTCAAGCCGTACGAGGCTTCGCAGCTCAACGCGATCGAGACGGCGATCCGCAACTCGGATCTCGGTGTGAACCCGTCCAACGACGGCAGCATCATCCGCATTTCGGTTCCGCAGCTCACGGAAGAGCGTCGTCGTGAACTGGTGAAGCAGGCCAAGTCCAAGGGCGAGGATTCGAAGGTCACGCTGCGCAACATCCGCCGCAAGGCGATGGACGAACTCGGCCGGATCCAGAAGGACGGTGAAGCCGGCGAGGACGAGGTCGGTCGCGCAGAGAAAGAACTCGACAAGACCACGGCGAAGTACGTGCACACGGTCGAGGAACTCGTCAAGCACAAGGAAGCAGAGTTGATGGAGGTATAGCCTCCTCATTTGCAGTGTTTGTCGTCGGGAGTAGATCAGGGAGTTTGGGTGCACGCACAAGAGGGAACCGCCGGTGGTCCCGTCACGGACGGGCCTACGGGCGGCGCTGAGGGCGCGCAACCGCCGAAGTCGAAGGCGGGCAGGAACCTACCTGCCGCCATCGGCGTCGGAGCTGGCCTCGGCGCCTTGGTCATCGGCACTTTGATCTTCCTGCCCCCGGGATGGATCGCTGTCGTCGCGATCGCGATGTTCATCGCGACGTGGGAGGTCACCACGCGGCTTCGTGAAGCCGACATCGAGGTGCCGCGAATTCCGCTTCTCGTCGGCGGGCAAGCCACGATCTGGCTCGGCTGGCCGTGGGGACCGGTCGGGGTGCTCAGCGGATTCACCGCGACCGTTCTGGTGTGCATGGTGTGGCGGTTGTTCGACCACGGGCTCAAAGCGACCCCGAAGAACTTCCTGAGAGACACCTCCATCACGGTGTTCGTTCTGGCGTGGATCCCGCTGTTGGCGTCATTCGGTGCGTTGATGGTGCTCGAAGACGACGGCCCCGGTCGCGTCTTCGTCCTGATGATCGGTGTCGTGTGCTCCGACATCGGCGGCTACGCGGCTGGAGTGCTGTTCGGGAAGCATCCGATGGTGCCCGCTGTGAGCCCGAAGAAGTCCTGGGAGGGATTCGTCGGCTCCCTCATTTTCTGCGTCATCGGCAGTTTGCTTTCGGTGACGTTGATCCTCGACGCGAATTCGATGATCGGCGTCCTGCTCGGTGTCGTCCTGGTGGTAGTCGCGACGGTCGGCGACCTGATCGAATCGCAGATCAAGCGTGAACTCGGCATCAAGGACATGGGAACCTTGCTTCCCGGTCACGGCGGAATCATGGACCGCCTGGATTCACTCCTGCCGTCGGCATTTGTCACCTGGCTGATTCTGTACGCACTCGTCTGATTTCTCGTGCGTGATTTCTTCTCCGGCCGATCCAAGCCGATCCCCAGTCCGAACATCTGGCATTGGCCGGACGTGTACGAAATCGAGAACCGCGCGCAGGACGTCGACGGTTCCCTCTGGGCTGCGATGCGAGCCCGGGTCGACTGGTCTGGACGCGATGTCGTCGATGTCGGCTGTGGGGCGGGGTTCCATCTACCGGAGTTCGCTCGTACTGCCCGTCGTGTTGTCGGAGTGGAGCCGCACGCACCGCTGGTGAAGGCCGCGCGGGAACGAACCCGCGATTCGGCGTCGATCGACGTAGTCCAGGGTTCAGCAGAGTCCACAGGTCTGGTGGATGCTTCAGTCGATCTCGTTCATGCCCGTACGGCGTACTTCTTCGGAAAAGGCTGCGGCCCGGGAATTCGTGAGGCCATGCGCATCCTGAGGCCCGGGGGAGTCTTGCTGATCGTGGACCTCGATGTGAGCGCCGGACCGTACGGAGAGTGGATGAGGGCGGATCTGCCCAAATACGATCCCGCGGCGGTCGAAGCGTTCTTCGAGGCTCAAGGATTCTCGCTCACGCGCGTCGACACCCGGTGGGAGTTCGAGAATCGAGACGATATGCGGCGGGTACTCGGAATCGAGTTCACCGAGAAGACTGCCGAGCGTGCGTTCTCGCAAGTAACGGGATTGGGCTTCACGGTGCGATACCGGATCCATGTTCGGTCCAAACCACGATCACTCGAACTTGCGTGAAGGCGGGCTCAAAAGACGAACGTCAGGCGCTCCGACTTGAGCGCCTGACGTTTTCTGCACCGATTCAGTAGTAAAAAATCAGTGATCGGTGGGGATGTGGAACAGGGTGGCGAGCTTGTGAATCTTCTTCGCCTTGGCGAGCTTGGGCAAGTCGCTGCCGTCGCGCACGCGTGAGCCGTCTTCGCCGAGATCGTCGATGACATTCTGAGCCCAGATCGCGTCGGCCACGGAGGGACTCAGTCCCGCGTTGACGGGGGCAGTCTGCGCGGTGGTCATGCAGAGTTTGCCGGCCATGCCGAGTGACAAGGTGATCGCACAGTCTCGGGCGAGCAGATCCAGATCGGGGCCGAGCGTGGGACCGTCGATCGGCGGAGCGATGCGTGCCGCGCGGCTGGCGATGGTGAGCCGCGAACGCGGGTACGACATCGACGTGGGGGAGTCGTCCATCCCAGTGTCGCGCCGGAAGTCGCCGCTGCCGAATGCGAGACGGAAGATGCCGTCAGTGCGTGCGATCTCGGGGGCAGCCTCGAGTCCCACCGCAGATTCGACGAGAGCAAGAATCTTGGTGCCGTCGGGAAGTCGCTCGGCCGTGGCGTCGGCCTGCTGACCGCTTTCGGTCTTTGCGAGCATGACACCCTCGAGTCCGGGGAGGCCCGCGAGTACGGCCAGATCCTCTTCCCAGAATGGTGTCGTGGCGTCGTTGATCCGAACCCAGGCGTGATTGTGTTCGCTCAGGAATGCGGCGACATCGCGGCGGGCAGCTGGTTTGTTGGGTGCGGTGACGGCATCCTCGAGGTCGAGAATGACGGCGTCGGCCGCCCACGCGAGTTCGGCGGCGAAGGTTTGCGGGTTTGTCGCGGGGGCGAGGAGCCACGACCAATCCAACAGCGGGGCCAAAAGCGAGGTCACAGGTCTCTCCATGTGAGTAGTCACATCAGGGCCTTTCCGGTGATTTCCACGACATCAATGATGCCTGCTGGCCCATCGATCGACCCAATTGCGTAACTAGATTTCAGTCACATCTGCCGCTTCGCTGCGCGCCGGATCTGAATGATGCGAACGCCACCTGCCAACGCCATGATCAACGCGCCCGCGATGGCGGAAAGCAGGATCGTGATTCCGAGCGGAAAGTCGATCTGCCAGGCGAGGATCTTGACGGAGACGCTCTCGAGGTTCTGCAGGATGAACACCAGCAGTAAGATCAGCACAATTGCGCCTATGACCAGGCCAACCCAGGTCGTCGCAGCCCTGGTTCGGTCGGTGACCGACGTTCCGGTCGGCACCGGTTCAGGCGTCGGTGTCGGTTCCGGATCGTGTTTTTCCACTGCCTTGTCCTCGCCCACCTTCGGAAGTTCCGGATCGGGACCGAAACCGTCGGCGGGGCCGTACACGGGGGAGTTCGACGGATCCTCTGGTGTGGTTGACATGACATGATCATCACGCAACCTGCGCAAAGTTGCACGGGTAATCCGGCCACAATCGGGTGGCAGTGGGGTAGCACCCCAAAACAATGGGACAATGGTGTAACTATGGCTGCCTCTCTTCCCCTCGTTTTCACTGCACCCAAGCGCGGAATGCCTCCACGGCACCTCGCCGATCTCGATTCCGCCGAGCGCAAAGAAGCGGTGAAAGAGCTCGGCCTTCCGGCTTTCCGGGCTGATCAGCTGGCGCGTCAGTACTACGCGCGGCTCGAAGCCGATCCGGAGAAGATGACCGATCTTCCCGCATCGGTGCGCGAGAAGGTGGGGGAGTCGCTGTTCCCGACCTTGTTGACCCCGATCAAGCACCTCGCGTGCGATTCGGGCGACACTCGCAAGACCCTGTGGAAGGCACATGACGGAACGCTGCTCGAAAGCGTCCTGATGCGTTATCCCGATCGGGCGACACTCTGTATCTCGAGTCAGGCGGGCTGCGGAATGGCCTGCCCGTTCTGTGCGACGGGTCAGGGCGGCCTCGACCGCAACCTCTCGACCGCCGAGATCGTCGATCAGGTTCGCGAGGCAGCGGCCGCCATGCGCGACGGCGAAGTCGCCGGCGGCCCCGGACGCCTCTCGAACGTCGTGTTCATGGGTATGGGCGAGCCTTTGGCGAACTACAAGCGCGTGGTGGCAGCGGTACGACGCATCACCTCGCCCGCACCCGACGGGCTCGGCCTGTCTCAGCGGTCCGTCACGGTCTCGACCGTCGGCCTCGCTCCCGCTATCCGCAAGCTCGCTGACGAAGGCCTGAGCGTCACGCTGGCGGTATCGCTGCACACACCGGACGACGAACTGCGCGACACACTTGTGCCGGTCAACAATCGCTGGTCAGTGTCGGAGGTACTTCAGGCTGCCCGGTACTACGCAGACAAGACCGGTCGCCGTGTGTCCATCGAGTACGCGATGATCAAGAACGTCAACGATCAGCCGTGGCGCGCGGACATGCTGGGCAAGAAGCTGAAGAAAGCACTCGGCGGGTTGGTGCACGTCAACCTGATTCCGCTCAACCCGACTCCGGGTAGCGAGTGGGACGCGAGCCCCAAGGACGTCGAGCGTGAGTTCGTGCGTCGGGTCATCGCCCAGGGCGTCTCGTGCACGGTGCGCGATACGCGCGGTCAGGAAATCGCCGCAGCCTGTGGCCAGCTGGCAGCCGAGAACTGAAACGTTCCAGGCCTGAAACACGTAAAGAGAAGGGGGCCCCGAAAGTTAGTTTGGGGGTGCGGTGTGTGTGGGGGGTGTTTGGGGGGGG
>NZ_CAURKP010000123.1:0-16273 GCF_963525155.1 uncultured Rhodococcus sp. | reverse complement strand
GGATACGGCGTTGCATTGACCGAGGGATCACTGGCCGCGATCGCCGAAATTCGTGCACGCATCGAAGCCCTGGCCGCAGACCCCACACCGGTCTACGGAGTTTCCACCGGATTCGGCGCACTTGCCACCCGGCACATTCCGGCGCATCTGCGGACACAGTTGCAGCGCAGCCTGATCCGCTCACATGCGGCAGGTTCGGGACCGGAAGTCGAACGCGAAGTGATCCGGGCCTTGATGCTTCTGCGTCTGTCGACGCTCGCCACCGGGCGGACCGGAGTGCGCCCTGTAGTCGCACAGGCGTACGCCGACCTACTCACCGCAGGCATCACCCCGGTGGTGCACGAATACGGCAGCCTCGGATGCTCGGGAGATCTGGCACCACTGGCGCATGTGGCGATGGCAATCATCGGTGAAGGTTCCGTCCGCACCGCCGACGGTGAACTCACCGATGCGGCAACGGCATTGGCTGCCCATGGTCTCGAACCGGTGGTTCTGGCCGAGAAGGAAGGCCTCGCACTGATCAACGGTACCGACGGGATGCTCGGTCAACTGGCCCTTGCGATCACCGATCTCGATCATCTGCTCAAGTTGGCCGACATCGCTGCCGCTATGAGCGTCGAGGGCTTGCTCGGCACCGATCAAGTGTTCGCCGCCGATCTTCAGGCGCTTCGCCCCCACCCCGGACAGGGCGCGGCCGCCTCGAACATGGTGCGCTTGCTTGCCGACTCCCCGATCGTCGCCAGCCATGCGGGCCCTGACTGCACCAGAGTTCAGGACGCGTACTCACTGCGGTGCGCACCGCAGGTCGCCGGCGGCGCACGCGACACCGTCGATCACGCCCGACTGGTTGCCGGGCGCGAATTGGCCAGTGCTGTCGACAATCCCGTCGTCACTCTCGACGGAAGGGTTCGGTCGAACGGTAACTTCCACGGAGCTCCCGTGGCTTACGTCTTGGACTTCCTCGCCATCGTGACGGCGGATGTCGCGGGGATCAGCGAACGCCGAACCGACCGCTTCCTCGACGTAGCACGCAATCACGGTCTGACCCCCTTCCTCGCCGACGACCCCGGTGTCGACAGCGGACTGATGATCGCGCAGTACACACAAGCTGCCATCGTGTCCGAACTCAAGCGACTCGCGAGCCCGGCCAGTGTCGATTCGATTCCCTCCTCGGCCATGCAGGAAGATCACGTCTCCATGGGATGGTCGGGTGCACGCAAGCTCCGCCGGTCCATCGACGGTCTCACCCGAGTTCTCGCGATCGAGATACTGACTGCAGCAAGAGGAATCGATTTGCGCTCCCCACTCGAGCCCTCCCCCGCCACCGGAGCCGTCCTTCGGACCCTGCGCGAGAAGGTGCAGGGGCCGGGTACCGATCGCTTCCTGTCCCCCGAGATCGAGGCCGCGGTGGACTTGGCGGCATCGGGTGCACTTGTTGCGGCCGCGGAGAACGCGATCGGCGCCCTGGCATGAGCGCGCCCGGTGCGCTGAGGCCTCGCCCCCGACCCGAAATCGAAGCGCTCCCTCGATACTCCAAAGCCGCCGGCCTCGAGCAGGTTCGGTGGCGGGCGTCGAGCAACGAGTCGACGGTTGCACCCTCGGCGGCCATTCTCGAGGCCGTCAATCTCGCGGCCTCACACTCACACTTGTATCCGTCGCTGTTCGGCGACACACTGATAGCCCGGTTGAGCGACCGTCTGGGCGTGGGCGACGACCAGGTACTGGTCGGCGCCGGGTCGTTGGCACTGCTCCAGCAGGTATTGACCGCATACACGGGCCCTGGCACCGAAGTCGTCTACCCGTGGCGCAGCTACGAGGCGTACCCGATACTGATCGGAATCGCCGGGGCGAGCGGTGTACCCGTCGCACTCGATTCCGAACATCGGCACGATCTGAGTGCAATGTCGGCAGCCGTGACTCCGCGGACCCGCGCAGTACTCGTCTGCAACCCCAACAATCCGACCGGAAGCGAGTTCTCGACCGCCGAGTTCGTCGCGTTCGCCCGCTCGATCCCGGGTGACGTCCTCATCCTTCTGGACGAGGCTTACCGGGAGTTCGCGACCAGCGATGTCGACGGCGTCGACCTGCTTCGAGCCTTTCCCAACATCGTCGTCTTCCGAACCTTCTCCAAGGCTTACGGATTGGCCGGACTTCGTGCCGGCTATGCCGTCACCAACTCGGCGATCGCAACGGATCTTCGCAGCGCTGCACCGCCCTTCGGGCTCAGCGCCGTTGCCGAGGCCGCGGCCTGCGCGGCCCTGACCGATCCGGCACACACCGATTCGATAGTCGAAACGGTGACCGCGGGTCGTTCTCACCTACGTGAGCAATTGGCTCTGCGCGGCGTCGAGACGGTCCCGAGCGGTGCCAACTTCGTGTGGATCCCTCTCGGCAAGAGAGCTTCTGCACTCGAAGCGGCCTGCGTCGCGCAGGGTGTCTCGGTCCGGATGTTCCCCGGCGAGGGAGTGCGGGTGACCGTAGGTGAGCGGGCAGCAGAAGACGCCGTGATCGCCGCTGTGGATGCACTCGCACACAACCTTTGACCGACTGGAGAAAAGAATGTCCGTCCACGAACTTGCTCGGTCGATCGGTTCGAGTCGCCTGATCACCGACCCTGCGGTAATGGACTCGTACCGCCGTGACGAGGCCCATCTCGCCGAACCCGGCCATCCGGTAGCCGTCATGCTCGCCGAAACTGCGGCCGACATTTCCGAGGCTCTGAAATGGGCTACTGCTCACCGTGTCCCGGTGGTAACCCGCGGTGCGGGAACCGGTTTGGCGGGCGGCGGGGCAGCCGTCGAGGGCTGCCTGGTCATCTCGACCACTCGCATGCGCTCGATTCTCGAGGTCAATCCGGACGATCAACTCGCTGTCGTGGAAGCCGGGGTGATCAACGCCGACATCAGTCGAGCAGCAGACGAGTACGGGCTGATGTACGCCCCTGATCCGAGCAGTTTCGAGATCTCCACGATCGGCGGAAACATCGCCACCAACGCCGGTGGACTGCGTTGCGTGAAGTACGGCGTCACCCGCGATTCAGTCCTGGGTCTCGAGGTTGTGCTCGCCGACGGTCGGATCGTGCGGACAGGCCGAAGGACCGTCAAAGGTGTTGCGGGATACGACTTGACCAGTCTTCTCGTCGGTTCGGAGGGAACACTCGGAGTCGTCACGAGTGCCACGCTGAAGTTGCAGCCCAAGCCCAAGAGAGCACCGGTCACCGTCGTCGGCAGTTTCGATTCTCTCCGCTCCGCAGCGGACGCAGTTGCCGCGGTCGTTCGCGACGGGATCGGACCGAGCCTGCTGGAGCTGATCGATCGAGCAACGCTGCGCGCAGTCGACGACTGGAAACGAATCGGATTGGAAGACAACACCGCCGCGATGCTGATCGCACAGGCCGACGGGGTCGATGCCGACGCAGCAGCCGCGGCGATGCAGAAACACTTCGAGAGGGCGGGCGCCGATTTTGTCGCCGTCTCGCAGGACGCGGCAGAAGCCGCACAGCTACTCGAGATTCGCCGACTCGCCTATCCGGCTTCCGAACGACTCGGGCAATGTCTCGTGGAAGACGTCGGGGTCCCGCGGTCGAAACTGCCCGACATGCTCGAGAGTATCGACCGAGCGGCCGCCGAGCACATGGTCAAGATCATGACTGTCGCGCATGCTGGTGACGGCAACGTCCATCCGACCTTCGTCTTCGACCGCGCTGCCGACGGCTCGGTCCCCGAAGCCGTGTGGACCGCCGCGGACGAGGTCTTCCGGCGTGCTCTCGAACTCGGCGGAACTCTGACCGGAGAGCACGGCGTCGGCGTTCTGAAGCGTCGCTGGCTCTCTCTCGAGCTCGGCGAGGACAGCATGCAACTGCACCGATCGATCAAGGCTGCCTTCGACCCGCTCGGAATCCTCAACCCGGGTAAGGGTTTCTGATTTCTCGCGTGGTGTTACACAGCATTTACGCGAAAACGGGTCCCGGGTATTGACGCCTGTATATACAGGCATATACATTTATCCGCAGTGACAGTGACCCAGCGCACAAAGCACAAGGCGCAAAGCACCAAGCACGAAGAAGGTGGGCAATACCCCGACGTCGATTCCGTCGCTCGACGGGCTCGCAGCAGAAAGACAGGCCTATGACTCACGATGGACCGGCCGAGGTCATCCTCACTCCGGAACGACGCACTATCGACGTCGTCCCGGATGCAGAACGACACGGCACCCCGCGCAGCCAGTTCACTCTCTGGTTCGGCGCCAACATGCAGATCACTGCAATCGTCGACGGCGCTCTCGCCGTCGTATTCGGCGCGGACGCCATCTGGGCGATCGTCGGACTTCTGATCGGCAACATCTTCGGTGGCGCTGTCATGGCGCTTCACTCCGCCCAGGGCCCGCGTATGGGTCTCCCCCAGATGATCTCGAGTCGCGCCCAGTTCGGCGTCAAGGGAGCAGTCGTACCGCTTGTTCTCGTCATCCTGATGTACCTCGGCTTCGCTGCCACCGGCACCGTGTTGGCCGGACAGGCCGTCAACAAGATCCTGCACATCGACAGCCCCACCGTCGGCATCGTCGTCTTCGGTCTCCTCACCGCATTCGTCGCGGTCACCGGCTACAAGCTGATCCACATCGTCGGCAGGATCGCCACCGTCGTGGGCATCGTCGGATTCTCCTACCTGGCCGTTCGACTGTTCCTCGAGTACGACGTCGCCTCGTACGTCGGCATCAAGGGCTTCGACATAGTCACCTTCCTGCTCGCGATCTCGCTGGGTGCCGGTTGGCAGCTCACCTTCGGCCCGTACGTCGCCGACTACTCGCGTTACCTGCCGCGCAGCACTTCCGAGAGCACCACGTTCTGGTCGACGTTCCTCGGTAGTGTCATCGGATCGCAGTGGTCCATGACCTTCGGCGCTCTCGTCGCGGCCTGCGCCGGCGACGCGTTCCTGGGTAACCAGGTCGGCTTCATGGGAGATCTGGCCGGACCCGCTGCCATCGCCTTCCTCATCTACTTCGTCATCCTGGTCGGCAAGTTGACGGTGAACGTGCTCAACGCCTACGGCGGATTCATGTCGATCCTGACCACCGTCACCGCCTTCAACGGACAGTCGCGAATCTCGAGCACCGCGCGCACCCTCTACATCCTCGGTTTCACTGCGGTCTCGGTCTTGATCGCCATCGCCGCCAGCGCCGACTTCCTGGACAACTTCAAGAACTTCGTCCTGGTGTTGCTGATGGTGTTCACGCCGTGGAGTGCGATCAATCTGATCGACTACTACCTGATCTCCAAGGAACGCATCGACATTCCGGCGCTGTACGACGTCAACGGTCGATACGGTGCATGGAACTTCACCGCATTGGCTTGCTACGCCGCCGGCGTTCTCGCCCAGATCCCGTTCCTCGCCCAGAAGATGTACACCGGCCCCGTCACGGACATGCTCGGCGGCGCCGACATCTCGTGGCTGGTCGGCATCGTGTTCACCGGGCTGATCTATTACCCACTCGCCAAGCGCACGAGCAATCCCCCTTCGTCGATGATCTACCCCGATCACACCGCGATGACCGACTCTCGCGTCTGATCCCCCAACGTCTTTCGAACTTCAGCAAGCTAGGAGAACACAATGGAAATCAGCACCCCCGGCCACGAGCCGCGCCCCGTCCGTGCTCCCCGCGGCCCCGAGCTCACGACGCTCGGTTGGCAGCAGGAGGGTGCCCTGCGCATGCTCATGAACAACCTCGACCCCGATGTTGCCGAGCACCCGGACAGCCTCGTCGTCTACGGCGGAACCGGTCGCGCAGCGCGTAGTTGGGCTGCCTTCGACGCCATGGTCGCCACGCTGAAGACGCTGAAGAACGACGAGACCATGCTGGTGCAGTCCGGCAAGCCGGTCGGTGTCTTCCGCACCAACGAGTGGGCACCGCGAGTGCTGATCGCCAACTCCAACCTGGTCGGTGACTGGGCGAACTGGGAAGAGTTCCGCCGTCTCGAAGACCTCGGCCTGACCATGTACGGCCAGATGACCGCAGGCTCCTGGATTTACATCGGCACCCAGGGAATCCTGCAGGGTACGTACGAGACCTTCGGCGCCATCGCGAAGAAGCGCTACAACGGCTCACTCGCCGGAACGATCACCCTCACTGCGGGTCTCGGCGGCATGGGCGGCGCTCAGCCTCTCGCCGTCACTATGAACGACGGCGTCGCGATCTGCGTCGACTGCGACATCACCCGCATCGACCGTCGTATCGCCCACAAGTACCTCGACACCAAGGCAGACAGCATCGAGCACGCGCTCGAACTGGCGACCGCGGCACGCGATGCCAAGAAGCCGCTCTCCATCGGCCTCGAAGGCAATGCGGCAGAGATCTTCCCGGCGCTGCTGGAGATGAAGGCCCCCATCGACATCGTGACCGACCAGACCTCGGCGCACGATCCCCTCGCCTACCTGCCGATCGGCATCGACTTCGGCGACATGAAGACCATGTCGGCGAAGGATCCGCAGAAGTTCACCGAAGATTCCCGCAACGCGATGGCCGCACACGTCAAGGCCATGGTCGGATTCATGGACGCCGGCGCCGAGGTATTCGACTACGGCAACTCCATCCGCGACGAGGCCCGCAAGGCCGGCTACGACCGTGCATTCGACTTCCCCGGATTCGTTCCCGCCTACATCCGTCCGCTCTTCGAAGAAGGCCTCGGCCCCTTCCGCTGGGCGGCGCTCTCGGGTGATCCCAAGGACATCGAGGCCACCGACAAGGCCATCCTCGAACTCTTCCCCGAGAACGAGCACCTGCGCCGCTGGATCACCATGGCCGGCGAAAAGGTTGCCTTCGAAGGCCTTCCGGCTCGCATCTGCTGGCTCGGATACGGTGAGCGTCACCTTGCCGGCCTCAAGTTCAACGAGATGGTGGCCTCGGGCGAGCTCTCCGCACCGATCGCCATCGGCCGCGATCACCTCGACTCCGGATCGGTCGCCTCGCCGTACCGCGAAACCGAATCGATGATCGACGGGTCCGACGCGATCGCCGACTGGCCGCTGCTCAACGCCCTGGTCAACACCGCGTCCGGCGCTTCGTGGGTTTCACTCCACCAAGGCGGCGGCGTCGGGATGGGGCGCTCCATCCACGCGGGACAGGTGTGCATCGCCGACGGCACCGAACTCGCAGCCAAGAAGCTCGAAGCAGTTCTCACCAACGATCCCGGGATGGGTGTCATCCGGCATGCGGATGCAGGATACGACCACGCCATCGACACGGCAGCCACCCGCGGCGTCCGCATCCCGATGACCGAGAACTGAAACAGCTCCACCACCTCACCCTGAGTTAGGAATTACATTGACCACGAATGGTTCTCGAACCACCGTTCTGACCAACATCGGAACCCTCGTCACCAATGACCCGACTCTGGGTGAGGGCAAGCTCGGCGTACGACACGACGCGGCAATCGTTTTCGACGAGGGCGTTGTTGCTTGGGTCGGCGATTCCGCCGACGCCCCGGCTGCCGATATCGGTCAGGATATCGGCGGTCGGGCCCTGCTCCCCGGATTCGTGGAGAGTCACTCGCACCTGGTGTTCGGTGGCGAGCGGGCCGAGGAATTCGCAGCTCGCATGGCGGGCGAGAAGTACGCCGCCGGCGGTATTCGCAACACCATCGAAGCGACGCGCTCGGCCACCGACGAACAATTGCAGGCCAATGTTCGACGCCTACTCGACGAATCCCTGCGCTCCGGCAGCACAACCGTCGAATGCAAGACCGGATACGGGCAGAACACCGAGAGCGAACTACGCAGCGCACTGATCGCCGGACAGTTCACCGACGAGGTCACACTGCTGGCCGCCCACGTTCCACCACCCGAATATGCCGGTCGCGCCGATGACTACGTCGCCATGGCGTGCGACGAGATGATCCCTGCCTGTGCGCCACACGCGAAGTGGATCGATGTCTTCTGCGAGCGAGGCGCGTTCAACCGCGAACAGGCACATGCAGTCCTGAGCGCAGGCGTCGCCGCTGGACTGATCCCCCGCGTCCACGGCAATCAACTCGGCGAAGGGCCAGGAGTTCAGCTCGCCGTCGAGATGGGAGCCGCGTCCGTCGATCACGTCACCTACGTCACCGCCGAGGACATCGACGCCCTGGCTCAGAGTTCCACCGTCGCAACACTGTTGCCCGGCGCCGACTTCTCCACCCGCAACAAGTACCCCGACGCCCGCGCACTGCTGGACGCCGGCGTCGCCGTAGCTCTCGGCGCCGACTGCAATCCCGGCACCTGCTACACCACCAGCCTCCCGTTCTGCATAGCAATTGCGGTGCGAGACATGCACATGACACCCGCCGAGGCAGTCTGGGCAGCCACTGCAGGAGGCGCCCGGGCGCTGCAGCGCACCGACGTCGGAACCCTTTCTCTCGGAACACGTGCCGACGCCATCGCGCTCGATGCACCGTCGTACCTCCACCTCGCCTACCGCCCGGGCGTCCCTCTGGTGCGCGAGGTCTGGAAAAACGGCGCACTCGCCACAAGCTACTGAAATACACTCACCGGGAGGCCGTCGTGGCACATCAGATCGCAGTCGACATCGAACCCAAGCCGTGGACCGGGCGCTCCGACGGCACCACTGCCGAGCATCTGCGGTGGCATCATGCCGTGCAACCGTATTCAGCCGAAACAGCTCCCGGCGACTGTGTTCTGATCGGATTCTCCAGCGACGAAGGAGTCCGCCGCAACAAGGGCCGCCGCGGCGCCGCGGATGGCCCCGACGCTTTGCGAGCCGGGTTGGCTTCCATGGCGCTGGCCGAACCACTGCAGATTCAGGACGCCGGAACCGTTGCCGTGTCGGGTGAAGAACTCGAGGCCGGTCAAGCCGCACTCGGGAACGCCGTCAGCGCTGCGCTTGATTCGGGACACTTCCCCGTGGTTCTCGGGGGAGGACACGAAATCGCCTACGGTACATACCTCGGCGTCGCGGGCTCCGAGTTGCGAACCGCCGGAGCCAAACTCGGAATCCTCAACTTGGATGCGCACTTCGACCTGCGGGGCGATCCGATACCCAGCTCCGGCACACCCTTTCGTCAGATCGCCGAGGACGAAGCCGCGGCAGGCACCTCGCATCAGTACAGCGTGATCGGAATCAGCCAACCGAGCAACACCACGGCACTGTTCGACACGGCTCACCGCCTCGGTGTTCGCTATCTGCTCGACGAAGAATGCGGAGCGATCGGCCGAGGCGTCGTGGATCAGTTCCTCGCAGACTTCCTCGACGACGTCGATCTGGTCTACCTGACCATCGACCTCGACGTCCTGCCTGCAGCTGTGGCGCCGGGCGTCAGCGCACCTGCGGCCTACGGAGTCAGCCTCGAAACCATCCAATACGTATGTGACCGAGTCACGTCCAGCGGAAAACTCGCGGTTCTCGATGTCGCCGAACTGAACCCGAGCCTCGATGTCGACAATCGCACTGCCCGAACGGCTGCTCGTCTGATCCACCGGATAGTCACGAAGCACGTGCCGGTTCAGCGCTAGCCTCGGCGCGCCTCGAGCGCATCGAGGATGAGATCGAGACCGTAGGCGAACTCACTCGTGTGGTCGTAAGCCGGACTCAGACCGTGATCGACGATCATCTCGTGAAGGAAGGGCAACTCTTCAGCCGGAAGGCGCTCGAGGATGTCACTCGCAACTTCTTCGACGTCGACGGGCCCGCTGATCGGCAGATTCGCCTCCTGGAGAACATATCCGCCGATGTAGCTGTCGATCAGCGAGGCTCCGTGGGCGGCCATCGGGAGCGTGAACCCGGCCTTCCGGAGGACTCCGAGCACAGCGTCGAGATGACGCAGGGTCGCCGAGCCAGGGCTGCGTCGCGAATCCAGCAGACCGAGAGCCCAACGGTGCTGCGACAGGACTGTGCGAGCAGAAAAGGCGCGTCCACGGATTGCGTCTCGCCAATCCACACACTCACTGTCGGGCAGGTCGATCGCCTCGAAGACCGCATCGACGACGCCGTCGAGAATCGCATCTTTGTTGGGCACGTGGTGGTAGAGCGACATCGCCTCGATGCCCAGCTCCTGGGCCACCCGTCGCATCGTGACGGCCTCGACACCACCCGCGTCGGCAACGCGGATCGCACCCTCGATCACGCGAGTCCTGTTCAGCGACTGTCGCGGTTGCCGTGACACACAGACTCCCCTCGGCGGAACGAATACGTTGACAACCTTACATGCGTAAGTCACCCTTACAGGTGTAAGCCAGCCTTACATTCGTAAGGCGCTCGCGAAGGGAGATCGCAATGCCGATGCCGAGATGGTGGGGACATGTCAACAAGCGAGTGTTCAACCCGCGTGCAATTTCGAGCGGTAAATGGCCGGTACTGACTCACGTCGGACGCACATCCGGCACGACCTACCGGACGCCCCTCGACGCCTATCCGGTCGAGGGTGGCTACGTCTTCATTCTGGTGTACGGATCAGGCTCGGACTGGGTGCAGAACGTCCTGGAAGCGGGAAGCGCTCGACTGTCGGTCGACGAGACGGAGGTGAGCCTCGGCACCCCACGTCTCGTCGCGAAAGACGAAGCATTTCAAGCACTTTCCTCAGACGTGTCCCGACCCCCGAGGCTGCTCCGCATCACCGAGTACCTTCGGATGGATCTGATTACGGCCTGAGGGTGCCCGTCACGCGAGGACCTCACGCACGGCGGACCTGACTTCGTCCATGCTGCAACCGGATTCGATCAGTTCAGTACCCGTATGCACCAGCGAGTTGATCAACTTGGCGGTGAGCTTCGGGTCCGACACGCCACGGAGGCGAAGGGCCTCGACCAGCGGAAGCACAAGACTGTCGTGCATTTCCATGATCCGCGAATCTCGAAATGTTTGCGGGGTCAGCGTCGCCAGCGCTCCGACTATCGCATGCTCCCCGTCGGCAACCAGTTGGAGGTTTGCCTCGACGTACGCCCATACCGGATCGTCTGCGCCTGCCATCGCCTCGACGATCTTGTCGTTCCAGCGCGGGAACATGTCTTCGACGACGGCACTGAGGAGATCTTCCCGGGACCGGAAGTAGTGGTAGGCACTCGACCTGGCGAGCCCTGCCTTCGCTGCCACCTCACCGAGCCCCGGCGGCCGGTCCGGGGCCTCGGACAGAAGAGCGTGTGCAGCGTCGAGGAGAGCACGGCGCTGAGCAGCACGATGCTCGACCACAGTGGGCGCATCGATCCTCGGCACCGAATCTCCTCCAGTCCCCTCGCGGGCTTACTCGCTCTGACGCAACCGACCGTCAACCATTTCGAGGATGCGGTCGCAGTGCCCGAGCACGTCGTGATCGTGGGTCACCATGATCGTAGCGACGCCTGCCTCGTGAGTTTCGCGCGAGAGCAGTTCGACCACCTCATGGCTGCGTTTGCGGTCGAGAGCAGCCGTCGGCTCGTCGACGAGCAGTAGCGAGGGATTGCTCATCAATGCCCGAGCGATACCGACGCGCTGTCGTTCGCCGCCGGAGAGTTGACCGGGTCGACGATCTGCACGGTGGCTCATACCGACCGAGTCGAGCAATTCCTCGGGATCGCGACCCGGCCGCCCCGTGAGCTTGGGAATCAGCCGAAGCTGATCGCGCGCCGTCAGCGCTGGAATCAGGTTGCCGGACTGAAAGACGAAGCCGACCTTGTCTCGTCGAAGTTTGGCGAGAGCACGGGCCGGCATCGCCGACACGTCCACGCCGTCGATGACAATCGTTCCACTCGACGGCCGACCGAGTCCGCCTGCCACAGCGAGCAAGCTCGACTTTCCAGCGCCTGACGGTCCGACGATCGCGACAAGTTCGCCGCACGAGACCTCGAGGTTCACGTTGTCGAGGGCGAGCACGGTGGAGTCACCGTCACCGAATCGAAGACTGACAGCGGTCAATACCAATCCGGTTGTGGTCTTTTCGACTGTGGTCATCGGTTTTCTCCCAATGCGGTGAGCGGGTTGACACGGGTAACACGGACGATGGCAACGGCTGCGCCGACCAGCCCGAGTACCGCCAAGAGCACTGCGCCGTTGACGACTGGGCCGGACTCGAGGGCGAACGGCATCCCCCCGCCTTCGAGCCCCGAACCGAGCCCCAAGCCCAGCAACACACCGAGGCCGATGGAACCAAGCAGCACTACCAGTGCCTGCGCCATGCCGTCACGAAGCAGGAAGCCGGTAGAGGCTCCCATCGCGCGCAACACTGCGAGTTCACGACCGCGCTGAACCGTCCAGATACTGAAGAATGCACCGACCACCAGCGCCGAAATCGCGTACAGAAACGCCTTGATCATCGACATTGTCATCATTTCCGCAGAGAAGCCTGGTGAGGAGTCGAAAGATTCCTCGAGCGTCTTTGCGGACGTTCCCGCCGCCGCATCGCCCGACACGAGGTCCGGCAACGCGCCACCAACGCCCCGAATCGCAACAACACTTGCTTCGGAATAGGCACTGGCATTGGCGGTTTCGCCGATCTTGGCACCGGCGTGAACCTCCTGCCAAGTACGCAGGGGCAGGTAGGCGACGTCGACGTGACCGAAAGTGCGCTTGTCTTCGGTGAATCCGACAACTGTCAGCTCCGTGCCGAGTCGATCGAGTATCACGGTGTCACCGATCGCAACACCGTCGTCACGGAAGGTAGAGCTGACGATGATGTCCGTGTCGGCATGCAGCCCCCTCCCGTCGGCGGAGACGGGCTCGAGGAAGGAGCCAGGTTCGATGCCGAAGAGCGTGAGATCGACAGGCGTGCCACTGCGAGTTTTTGCATTGACGATCATGTTGCCGAAGAGCTCGGCGTCTCGGACATCGGGTTGCATACGCCATGCCTGCGCCTGCTCCTCGGTGACGACCGAGCGCGAAAACGCCGAGTCGGCTTTGGTGTCCGGCGCGAAGGCAAACGCCTGAATCGGCGTCCGCTGCAAAGCGGAGACACCGTCATTTACCAGTCCGGACGAGAGGCCGGACAGAATCACCATCAGGATCGAGATGAGGGCAACCACGGCACCCATCAAGAGGAATCGATTTCGCGCAAACCACAGTTCACGCAGGGCGAGGAACATTCGGGAAGCTCCAAAGTCGTCGATACGAGTCACGCCGACTTTTATCGACGTCTTGTCGAAATCATATCGACAAGGCGTCGAAAAACTATGTGAGGTGCGTTACTACTTCCCGTAGTAGACACTCGAGGCGCTGAGCGTCGTATCAGCCCCCGACGCCCACCGGTCGATCCCCGACAATCGAGATTCGATCCATCACACGACGAGCCGGGAAGTAGTCACTGGCCGCGTAGTGCTGGCAGGTCCGATTGTCCCAGAAGGCAACAGTATTCGGCTCCCACTTCAAACGGACCTGAAATTCCGGACGATTGACGTGGCGATACAGCATCGTGAGAAGTTCGTTCGATTCTTCTTCTGACACACCCAAGATCCGTTGCGTGAAGGTCATGTTGACGAACAACACCCGCCTGCCACTTTCCGGAATGATCCGAACCACCGGATGCTGCACAGCGGGGAACTTCGGACGCAACATCTCGACCGCATCCACCGGCATCGACCTGCCGAACGAGTTGATCCAATCGTGTTCTGCAACAAGCGGGTCGATACGCTTCTTGATGTCTTCAGGAAGCAGATCGTAGGCAGCTGCAGTATCGGCCCACAAAGTGTCACCACCCACCTCCGGCACCTCCACCGCACGAAGAACTGCTGCGAACGAAGGAAACTCGTGCCACGTAACGTCGTTGTGCCAGTTGTTCTCGACTCCGCCGACCATCGCATCCTTCGCCAGTGTCGTGACATCGACGTCCGTCTGCCCGGGCTGCGTGTACTTGAAGAACGGATGCTGTTCGAGATCGCCCCAACGCTCGGCAAAAGCTCGATGTTCCGCTCGGTCGAGGTCCTGATCGCGGAAGAAGAGGACTTTCCATTCGAGGAGAGCTCGGCGGAGTTCCGCAATCACGGCATCAGACAGACCCCCGCCGAGTCGAATACCGGAGATTTCCGCTCCGATCGTCGGCGCGACCGCCTTGACCGCAAGGTGTTCGTACGGTGCCGGATCTACCGACTCGGGATTCCGGCGAGCAACGAGTGGACCGTACGCAGCAAGCGGGTCGGTGGGGATCGGAAAGATTGTTGCCGCAGGAAAAAGGGTAGCCATCAGGGCACTTCCTCGAAATCGACGATGTCGTAAAGGACAAAAGTCAGATTAAGTCCGCCTCCTTAAAGTGTCAACGGTCACGTTCTCCGGCGCGAATCTTGACCCTGACGCCGCGTCAAGGTTGGAGAATGGTTTTCACAGACGGAATCCGATTCGATCACGGGAGGGCAGGGCGATGATGACCATCGGCGAGCTGGCCAAATTGGCCGGCACCACCGTCAGATCCGTGCGCTACTACCACTCGAACGGCCTTCTCGAAGAACCACAACGCCAACCCAACGGCTACCGCATGTACCGGGCGGTGGACCTGGCACGACTGAGTCGCATCCGCCGCCTGCGCGATCTGGGGATTCCTGTTGCCAAGATCGCCGAACTACTCGACGGCGACGCTCACGACACTCGGTCCGCACTCGATGCCCTCGACAAGGAATTGGCGACGAAGGCCGAACAGATCGCTGTTCAGCGTGCGCACATCGAGTCGCTACGCCGCAATGCCGATCCTGAACTACCCGACGCGTTTTCGGAAGTGCTCGCACAGTACGTCGTTGCCGGTGCGCCGACAGCGTGGATCGACAACGAGCGTGAACTTCTGATCCTCGCACTCACGGTCTCCGGGGGCGATCCCGAGGTCTGCGATTCACTCCTGTCCGCCCATCGCCGGGTATTGGCCGAGCCGAACCGCGAGCAGGCCATCGAATTGATAACTCGCATGTATGCCCTCGCCGACGCACCGGCTGACGCGGACACGATTGCGGCCCTTGCCATTCAGTTCTGCGACTTCACCGAGAGCGTGCTACCCGAACAGGCTGCACCGGAGGACGCTTCCCCCACCCGGCTGGTAGCGGTACTGCGCGAACACCAAGCGGATCGACGAACCGTCACCCAGGAAAGATTCGCGAAGGCTGTGGCCGCGGAGTTCGCCGCCCGTCAATCCCGCCTCTGAAAAACCCTGATTAACCCCCACATTCGAAGTGGGGTGACCAACACTGCCCGAAAATGGGCTCAACGCAAGGACACGACAATGACTGGATTCACCATGCCCAGATCACGCATGCCTCGATCACGAAGGTGGCTGGCTACCACAATCGCCGCTGCCGCGCTCGCCGTACCTGCATTGGCGGCGTGCTCGGATCCTGCTACTCCGCAGGAAGATCCACAATCGAATCTCAGCGCGTTCTACGAACAGGATCTCGAGTGGGGGCCATGCGCCACAGACACCGGAACGTCGGCCGCAAGTGAATGCGCCATGGTCACAGTACCTTTGGACTATTCCGTCCCTGACGGCAAAACGATCGAAGTGACGATCTCGCGGGTCGCATCCACCGACCCCGCACAGCGACGAGGGATCCTGCTCACCAACCCTGGTGGCCCGGGTGGCCGAGGACTGGGATTGCCCGAGATTCTGAATGCGGGCATGACACCGGAAGTCGCAGCGGCATACGACGTCATCGGCATGGACACCCGAGGACTCGGCAAGAGCACACCGATCGACTGCGGCGTCGAACAGATGACATGGATGCGGTCGCCGGGCACCACGGACGAGGGATGGAACGAGAGTGTTGCGCTCGCACGCGAGGCCGCTGACGCATGCTGGGACAAGTACCCGGACTATCTGCCGCACATCAATACTCAAAACATCGCCCGAGACCTCGACGTGATTCGTGGCGCCCTCGACCAGGAGAAGGCGTCGTACTTCGGGTGGTCGTACGGTACATACCTCGGTGCAACCTATGCTCAAATGTTCCCGGACAGGATCGACCGTGTGGTTCTCGACAGTGCACCGGATCCGAAGAAATACGGATACGAGATGTTCCAGGACATGGGCCCGGCCAACGAGAAAGCGATCGACGGATTCTCGCAGTGGGCAGCAGAACACAACTCCACCTATGCACTCGGATCGACGCCCGCCGAAGTTCGCGCCCTCATCGAGAAGCTGATCTCGGACGCGGCCACCACTCCGATACAGATCGGTGACCATGCCGTCGACGATCACGTCCTTCCATTCCTGATGTACGTCAACGGAACCGGCGACACCGAGAAGGAGAGCGAGGCATTCGCACAGGTATTGGTTCAGTTGCGCGATCTCGCCGCAGGCAAGACCGTCGAGAACATCCATCCCCAGCTGACGGGATTGATGCAGGCA
>NZ_CAURKP010000122.1:0-16473 GCF_963525155.1 uncultured Rhodococcus sp. | reverse complement strand
CGTCCGGTCACGACCTGACGAGAATCTTGACCGCAGTGTCGTTGTGCTCGATCAGAGTGGTGAACCCTTCGGAGATCAATTCTTCGAGCTGAATACGACCGGTGATGAATGGCGCCAGATCGACGACACCGTCCTGGACCATCTTGATGACCGCTTCATGGTCACGGACGTACGCGATGGTTCCGCGTAGATCGATCTCCTTGAGGACCAGCTTCTGCATGTCGATGGTCGCGGGCTTGCCCCAAATCGACACGTTGACAACAACTCCAGCGGGCCTGACTGTGTCGAGCATGGTGTCGAGGACCGCGTTGACGCCTGCGCACTCGAAGCCGATGTCTGCGCCGATGCCTCCGCTGAGTTCGAGGACGCGCGCTTTGACGTCTTCGGTGGTGGGATCGATGACGTAGTCGGCCACGCCACTGGAGAGCGCCTTGGCCTTGCGGGCTTCGCTGAGTTCGGTGACGATCGTCGTGACACCCAGCCCTTTGAGAACTGCCGCAACGAGGAGTCCGATCGGACCGGCTCCACCCACGATGGCGACGTTGCCGCTTTCGGCTCCACTGCGCACGACTGCGTGATGGGCGACGCTCAACGGTTCGATGAGAGCTGCCTCGTCGAGCGGGATGTTGCCGATCTTGTGGATCCAGCGACGGTCGACGACGACCTTCTCGCTGAGTCCGCCACCGCCGCCGGCCAAGCCGATGAACCCCATCTTCGTACACAGGTGGTAGTTGCCCGCCTTGCACGGGGCGCACTCGTTGCAGACGAAGTACGGCTCGACGACAACATTTTCACCGACCTCGATGTCCGTGACACCTTCGCCGACCTCTTCGACGGTGCCGGAGAACTCGTGGCCCATCGTGACCGGCGCATTCTCGTGTGAGAGTGGATGTGGGTGTCCGGGTGCGGAGATGAAGATCGGTCCCTCGAGGTACTCGTGGAGATCCGTGCCGCAGATTCCGCACCATGCGACCTTCAGCTTGACTGTTCCTGGCCGCAATTCGGGCTCAGGGATCTCTTCGATCCGGATGTCTTTCTGCCCGTGGAACCGTGCTGCCTTCATTGATCCGCACCTCACTTCGTTGTGAATCCCCTGGTAGATCGACGTTAGGCCGATTATCGGCGTGGGTGAAGGGTTGCAACGGAATGCAATGTCGTGGAACCGATCGGTGCTGGGGAGCGTCCAATACTGTGAGCGGGCCGCGAATGAGGGGGAGTGCTGTGGGAGTGAGGGGTGCAGTGGTCTTGGTCGCGGCCGCGTTGTTGGTTGGGGGGTGTTCGTCGACGGTCGAGGGGCGTGCAGTTCGCCCAGATGGAGCAGATGGGCTCTTCGACCCATGTTCGGCAATTCCGGACGATGTTGTCGCGAGTCTTGGCGTTGACGTCGGGACGGAGGACAACGGAGTGCTCGGTGTACGTCAAGCGGAGTTCGAAATCTGTAGCTGGGAATCCGACTGGTACGCGCTGGGCGTTTGGTCGACATTTCACACGCTTGACGATGTTCGTCGAAATCCCAAGGACACGGACATCCGTGATGCTCCTATGGTTGCTTCCGGCGCTGTCACCTTTCGCGAGGTCACTGACATCCAAAAGAATCTATGCATGGTCGCGATTCCGGTTGTTCAGGGTGCGGTGTTCGTAAGAGTGGATGCATTTCTGGGCGAGCGACACCAGGAGGAAGTCTGCGCATTGGCGACCCGCCAGGCGATCGCCCTGCTGGCGTACTTACCAAAGTGATACTTGTGTTGAGAAGGATGGCGGCAATGGTTGAGGTATTTTCACTAGATTCGAAAACTGCAGAACTACTGCGCGATTGTTGCGGCGATTGGCTTGGTGAGTTGCGCAAACTCTTCGTTCCCGCTCAGCGATTGGGAACAGTCGATGGCTTCGGGACTCTCTCATCGGGGCAGGCGTTGCGGGACAAGTTCGCGCAGAAGGCTGTCGGTGGCCCGGATGCGCTCGTCGATGTTTTGGCGAGTCATATCGCGGTCGTGGAGGCGATGCAGGCTCAGTTTCAAGCCTGCATCGACAACGCATTCGATCAGGAGTCGTCGAACGTCTCGACTTTGAGGTCGATCGACCAACCGAACTGAGTCAGTGGATGTGTTGCTGCCAATCGGCTGGGACACGACCCTTAGGCCCTGGGGTCGGCTGATCTACGGGATGTGAAGTGGGCGCCGCCAATTCAGGTCCGTCGTACGCCTCGTTGGTTTCGAAGCTCCAGAACCAATCCTCACCGGGTTCGTAGCTCTGCATGAACGGATGCTTCGTCGAGGCCGCATGCTTGCTCGCGTGCTGTGACGGTGAGGAGTCGCAACACCCCACGTGACCGCATTGCGCGCATCGACGCAGGTGCACCCACCAACCGCCGCTCGCATCGCATTCAACGCATCCCGCGCCACTAGGCGGCACGCTCGGATCGATCCCCGCTGGAAGTCCGTCGGTCATGGTCCACCCTCTCGCTGACTGAAGTCGGTCATTTCATCGTGCGCTTTGCCTACCGGCCGTGCAAGGGCGACTAGTCGTCGCGCGTATCCCGCGGTGGGCCCGCGATTGGCAACAAAACTCTGAACCGGGTGTTACCGGGCTCCGACGTGACCCGCAGCTCACCACGATGCTTGCCGACCACAATTCGCCATGAAATATCAAGGCCGAGACCGGTTCCCTCACCGACAGGCTTAGTCGTGAAGAAGGGTTCGAAGATCCTGTCGATGACGTCATCGGGAATCCCGGCGCCGGTGTCGCAGATCTCGATGCACACGCGGTCGCCATCGCGGCTTGTCCGAACGGTGAGTGTTCCCGATCCGTCCATGGCAGACACCGCATTGTCGATCAGGTTGGTCCACACCTGATTGAGTTCGGCGGCGTAGGCGTCGATCGGAGGCAACGCAAGGTCGTACTCCTTGACGACTTCGATTCCGCTTCCGATCTTTTGCCCCAACATGATCAACGTGCTGTCGAGCAATTCGTGGACATCGATGGTCTGGAAGGGAGCGCGATCCATCTGTGAATACTGTTTGGCCGCACCGACGAGCGTCGAGATCCTCGTTGTGGAGTCGGCGATCTCGTTCATCAGGAGTTCGGATTCGATGGTGTAATTCAGCCAGCGAATTGCGCCTTCGAGTACGGACTCGTCAACGGCTGCAGCAACGTTCTCGAGCCAAGCGGTGTCGAGTCCAGCCTGCACGAAGGTCGGAGCCAGGTCCCAACCTTCTCGAATCGAATGATCCTCGAACCATTCACCCAACGAATCCTCCCGATCGGAGGCTTCGAGGGGAGTGAGCGTCGGCGCCTTGGCGACAACCTCTGCAACTTCCTCTTGAAGTCGCATGAGAGTGACGAGGGCATCGCGGTCGTAGGTGCCCGATGCAACCATCCCCAGTTTGTGACGCATGCCTGCAACACGCTCGCGCAAAGAGGCTGTCGCTCGAACCGCTGCGGCTGCAGGGTTATTGAGCTCGTGAGTCAACCCGGCCGACAGTGATCCGAGTGCAAGGAGTCGCTCTCGCTGATCGATGATCTGCTGAGTGTTCTTCTTGCCGAAGAAAACACCTTCGAGTAGATGAACCGCCATTGGAAACCACTCGCGCATCGCGTTGCCGAACTTGTCGGCGTCCAGGACGAAAAACGTCGAAGGAGTCGTCACTCGCATCGACCCCGCGTAGACCTGCGGTACACGATCGCCGAGATACGCCGTCCAGCCTCCCGAGTAGACGCCGCGCTGGGTGGTCCTGTTGATCTCGATGTCTTCGCCGCCCGACAGCTTGGACAGCACCACCTCGCCCTCGATGAGGACGTAGAAGCAGGTGGCAGGCTCACCTTCGAGGTAGACCTGACCTCGATCGATCTCGGTGATATGGCCTGCCTGGCAGAGTGATTCGAGCTGATCGTCGGTGAGCTTCTCGAACAGGAACAGGGTGCGAAGCAAGTCTGGGCTGCATTCAGGAATGGACATCGAATCTCCCTATTGTTGAGCGAGATAGCGGTGGACGAACATCACGGCCATCGCGCCCTCTCCGACGGCCGACGCGACGCGCTTGGCCGATTCGGCGTGTACGTCCCCGGCGACAAACACTCCGGGGACACTGGTTTCGAGATGATGTGGTGCGCGGTCGAGCGGCCACCCGTCCGGGGTGACGCCTTCGGACGGAAGGTCCGGGCCGGCAAGAACGAAGCCATTCCCGTCGCGGACCACCACGTCTCCGAGCCAGTCGGTCAGGGGAGCGGCACCGATGAAGATGAACAACCACTGAGCATTGACAGTGTCTTCTTCTCCGGTGGCTCTGTTACGCAGTGTGATTCGTTCGAGGTGATCGTCACCCTCAGCGCCGACTACCTCCGTGCACGTGCGCACGGTGATCTTCGGATTCTTTTCGATCTGCTGAATCAGGTAGTAGGACATCGAGGCTTCGAGCGAGTTGCCGCGAATGAGAATGGTGACGGACCTAGCTCCGCGGGAGAGATAGACCGCAGCTTGCCCTGCCGAATTGGCGCCGCCGACTATGTACACATCCTGCTCGCTGCACCGTGCAGCTTCGGTGACGGCCGATCCGTAGTAAACCCCTCGGCCGGTGTAGGTATCGAGCCCCGGCGCCGACAGTTGGCGATAGGAAACACCGGTCGCCAAGATGACCGAATGGGCGTCGACCGACGAACCGTCGTCGAAACGTACTGTGCGGGCCGAGCCGTTGATTTCCAAACCGGTGACGTCGCGAGCGGTGATGACCTCGGCGCCGAACTTGGTCGCCTGGCGCCTCGCCCGATCGGCCAACTGTGCGCCGGAAACTCCGTCGGGGAAGCCGAGGTAGTTCTCGATTCGTGAACTCTGGCCGGCCTGACCGCCAGTCGCCCGCCGTTCGATGAGAACCGTCCGAAGCCCCTCCGAAGCGCCGTACAGAGCAGCCCCCAGACCCGCAGGGCCGCCGCCGATGACAACGAGATCGTAAAAGTCTTCGGAGAGGGTGGTACTCAACCCGAGTTTGTCGGCGAGTTCGGCGTCAGTGGGCTCGACGAGTACATCCCCATTGGATGCGATGACGACGGGAAGTCGCAGGTCGTCGGTACCGGCAGCGGAGAGCAGCCGTTGTCCTTCGGGTTCGTCCGACATGTACCAGCGATAGGCAAGTTGGTTGCGTGCCAAGAACTCTCGGACGTCGGATGATCGCTCGGACCAACGATGGCCGATCACCTTGGTTTCCTCGGCGGGGTGATGACTCGAACTTGCCCAGGCATCGAGCAGCGCATCGATGACGGGGTACAGCTTCTCTTCCGGCGGATCCCAAGGCTTGAGGAGGTAGTGGTCGAGGTCGACGACGTTGATGGCGTCGATCGCAGCATCGGTGTCGGCGTACGCGGTGAGGAGAACGCGACGAGCTACGGGATACAGGTCCATTGCCTGTTCGAGGAACTCGATTCCACTCAAACCGGGCATGCGGTAATCGGCGACGATCACAGCGACTGCATCGCCGCGAAGTTTCATTTCACGCAAGGTTTCGAGAGCCTGGTCGCCGGACTCCGCACGAATGATTCGGTACTTCTCTCCGTACCGTTTGCGAAGGTCTCGAACGACGGCACGCGAAACACCAGGATCGTCGTCGACGCTGAGGATCGCTGGTTTGGCCGGGGCTTTCGGTGCGCTCACTCGGTGCCTTCCCGAAGTTGTAGTCAACCTCTCCAGTATGCGACTGCAGAGCTGAGCGTCAATCGCTGGAGATGCGCTCTGAGTGAACCAGCGATCGTGACCTGGGAATTTCAAGATTGCGGGAACCGATCCGGCCTCCGATGCATCCAATAGAGTGGGTCCACATCAACAGGGGGTGCCATGCGGGGGTCGGTGGGGGTTGGGCGACTGCTCATGGCTGGGATGTTGGTGTGGGCTGCGGCAGGATGCAGCTCAGTCGTGGAGGGGGCGGCTGAGCCTGCATCCGGCCAGGAGGGTTTGTTCGATCCGTGCAAGGACATTCCGGACTCGGTGTTGGAAGAAGTGGGGCTTGATCCGGCTACCGAGGAAGTTGATATCGCGGGAGTTGAGCAGCCTGGATGGAGAATTTGCTCATGGACGGGAACGTGGTTCTTCGTGTCAGTTCTCTCCAACCGATACACCCAGATTGAAGTGACCCGAAACCCGGAATATGCGGAGTTTGTTGAAATGACGATTGGCGATCGCGCGGGTATCCGGTTCCAGCGAGGAAGCGATGCAGCAGCCGATGGGTGCTACGTGGCTTTTGCGGCAACGCAGGGTTCGGTGTGGGTAAATGTCGAAGCAAAGGCCGGGGTCACGCACCAAGAGTCGGCGTGTGAATTGGTTGCAGACGTCGCAGAACACCTCGATGGAAACCTCCCGCGGTGAGCACGGCGAGGGGGCTTGTGATTGTCGAGCCCGATGTTGCGAAACCGATTGTATGTGCTTGTAATTCGCTGCTCGACGAGCTGCGAGCGATGGTGCTCATGTGTGAGCGAATCGGAGACGTGAAGGGGATGGGAACACTCAAGTCTGGGCAGGACCTCGCCGCGAAGTTCTCCAAGAAGGCCGTCGGCGGTGAAGATTCGTTGGAGAAGTCGTTGACCAGCCACATCCAGGTGGTCACCGAGATGCGGGACTTCTTCCAGCAATGTGTCGACCGCTACGGGGAAGTCGACGACTCGAATGCCTCCGCACTGGCAAGCGTCGACACCCCTCGATAGACACAAAAAATCTCGCTGAGCCGATGGCATTCGACTCAGCGAGACTTGGGTAACGACTAGCTGGTGGGCAGGGCCTTCAACGACTTGACGGTGGCGTCGACCGCCCGAGCAGCCTCGGCGCCCTTCTTCACGAAATGCGTGCTGAAGTAGTCGACGTGCTCGGCGTGCTCGTGGAAGTGATGCGGTGTCAAGACCACCGAGAAAACCGGAACGTCGGTGTCGAGCTGCACGCGCATCAGACCGTCGATGACAGCCGTCGCCACGAAGTCATGCCGGTAGATACCGCCGTCGACGACCAAACCTGCGGCGACGATCGCCTGGTAGCGGCCGGTCTTGGCCAACCGCCGGGCGTGCAGCGGGATCTCGAAAGCTCCCGGTACCTCGAAGAAATCAACCGTGTCCTTGGGGTAGCCGAGCTCGACGATCGCGTCGGTGAATCCGTCGCGTGCACGGTCGACGATGTTGCGATGCCACGTCGCCTGAATGAACGCGATGCGCTGTCCCTGGATCTCACTCATAACCATGAAACTAGCGCACTTGGAAGCATCGACGCGACCACCCGTCCTAGTCCTGCTGACGGGGGAAGGCGGTCGAACGACCCCATCCGGCGTCATTGGTGAGGTGCTCGAGGAGAGGCTGAATTCGATACGGAAGGGGATTGGTCAGAGCGATGGTCGTGGTCGAATGTGTGACGCCTGGAAGTGACACGATCTGCTCGGCCAACTTCTGCAGCGCCGCGTGCGTCGAGGTGGCGACGCGAACGAGCAAATCCTCGCGACCGGTCGTCGCGTGAATTTCGATCACCTCGGGCAACTCGGTCAGACTCCGAGCGACTGCGCTGATCTTGCCCTGCTCGAGTTCCAGACCGACAAATGCTTGAATCGGGATACCGACCTCGGGGAGATTGAGATTCGGCCGAAACCCGGTGAGAAGTCCGTTGGATTCCATGCGCTTCATTCGCGACTGGACGGTGTTGCGGGCGACGCCCAACGAGTTGGCCAACTCGGCCACACTCATCCTCGAGTCCTTGCTGAGCAGTCCGAGCAACTGGACGTCGAGCTTGTCGATGCTGAGCACTTTGTGAACCTCTCCTCAGTGATATGAGTCACTGGATGATCGAATTGACTAGTTCAAGAGATTTGCATTGACCAAATCGTAACTCAGGCAGAGCATTGGTTCCACGAATTGCTCAGCGGGATTCTCTTTGGGTTATTTGCCCCTAATAGTACCCAATGGCCAATTCGTCCCAATATTTCGACTGCGCCCCGTTTATCCTTCGGAAAGGTCTATCCCACAATGACTCTCACCGCCGAGCCCGTGAACTCCGTTGTTTCCCATGACGACACTGCGGGCGTGTTTGATCGCGCCGACTACCTGCGCGATTACCCCCACGAGCAGGTGAGCTTCTTCCAGGATCCCGCGAGCGGCCTCAAGGCCATCGTCGCCATCCACTCCACGACGCTCGGCCCCGCGCTCGGCGGAACGCGCTTCTACCCGTACTCCGACGAATCTGCCGCAGTCACAGACGTTTTGCGCCTCTCGCGCGGCATGACCTACAAGGCTGCGGTTGCCGGCGTCGACCTCGGCGGCGGCAAGGCTGTCATCATCGGCGACCCCGCAACGGCCAAGACCGACGAATTGCTCGGCGCCTACGCAAAATTCGTCCAGACCCTCGGTGGCCGCTACATCACCGCTGGTGACGTCGGAACCAACTCCAACGATCTCGACATCATCGGTCGTAACACCGACTTCGTCGTCGGCCGCAACGCCACGGTCGGCGGTTCCGGCGACAGCGCTCCGATGACGGCCCTCGGCGTATTCCAGTCGATGCGCGCCGCGGCACAGTCGCATTGGGGCACTCCGTCGCTCGCAGGCAAGACTGTTGGTGTCGAGGGCACAGGCAAGGTCGGCTACGAGCTGATCAAGCTTCTCCTCGCAGACGGCGCAACCGTGTTGGCGACCGACGTCAACGCCGCAGCGCTCGATCGCGTCAAGGCGGACTTCCCGCAGGTGAGCATCGTCGACAGCATCATCGACGCCGATCTGGACGTCTACGCACCGTGCGCGATGGGCGCAACCCTCACCGACACGACCGCACGCTCGATCAAGGCCGAGGTTGTCTGCGGCGCTGCCAACAACCAGCTCACCGTGCCCGAGGTCGAGAACATTCTCCGCGACCGCGGCATCACCTGGACCCCCGATTACGTCGCCAACGGCGGCGGCCTCATCCAGGTTGCCGGCGAGCTGAAGGGCAACTCGGCCGAAGAGGTCAAGCTCAAGGTCGAGAAGATCTTCGACACGGTCACCGAGATCTTCGCGAAGTCGAAGAAGGACGGAATCCTCGCCGGCGAGGCTGCTGACGCGGTCGCCGAGGCTCGGATCGCCGAGGCAGCTCGCGTCGCCAAGGGCTGACATCCCTCTCGCAGTCATGTAGCGCGGCCGGTCCCGACTAGTGTGGACACCAGACGAGCAGATTTTGCAGATCTGGACCACATCAGCCGGTAGACCGGCCGCTATGCGTCGGACGCCGGAAGGGCTTACATGACTGAACAATTCGCTGTGTGGACCGAGAACGACGCCGAGCAATCGGCCCGTTGGGGTTCGACGAGCAACGCCCCGGCGCCCAAGCGTATCGTCGTCGCCGACGACACGATGAAGGCCGACGACGCCTATCGCTTGGCATGCGAAGGCACGGCGTTGTTGTGGCGCGGAGATTTTCAGAACGCTCGCCAACTGTCGAAGGCCGTCGCGTCGCGCATCGACCGCAAGCCGCGCCGAGCCTCCGACGATCCCGCCAAAGCCTTCCATCTCCACCGGCAGACCCAAGGACGCCGCGCGCAGATCCTCGGCATGCTGCTCATTCCCTTGGATGCAGATCTGTCGATTCCACTCCGGCGAGCCCCGGACGCGCAAGTCGCGTTGACCGAAGCTTTCGGGATTACCGGTGAGCCTTCGGTTCGCTCGTTGCGTGACATCCTCGGCGCGATCGGCGCTCACGAGTGGCACCGCAAAGGTGTTTTCATCGAGGCTCTCGACGCACGAGTGCATCCCGCCTTCGGAGTGTTCTCACCCGTCCGCGGGGAGTATGTCGATCTTGTCGCGTCTGCGCCACTGCCGTCGACGGAATCGGCTTTCGACATCGGCACCGGCACCGGCGTTCTTGCTGCCGTACTGGCGCAGCGCGGCGTCAAGGCAGTGACGGCCACCGACCAGGACCCCCGGGCACTGCAATGCGCTCGTAGCAACCTCTCGCGGCTTGGCTACGGCGATCAGGTGACCGTGGTGGAAGCCGATCTCTTTCCCGAAGGCACCGCTCCGTTGGTGGTCTGCAATCCTCCCTGGATTCCGGCCAAGGCCACCTCGCCCATCGAATACGCCGTCTACGACCCCGCTGGAGCGATGCTGAAGGGCTTCCTGACTGGTGTCGCAGCGCATCTGGACGACGGGGGAGAAGCGTGGCTGATCCTCTCGGACATTGCCGAACACCTCGGTCTCCGAACGCGATCCGAACTACACGATCTGATTGCGGCCGGTGGGCTCACTGTTGTCGACCGCATGGACGTCAAACCGACGCACGCAAAGGTCAGTGACCGAACCGATGCGCTTCACGCTGCCCGGGCACGAGAGACGACCTCGCTCTGGCGGCTTCGCCGTCGCTGAACTCATTCTCAGTCAGCGGTATTTCCTTGCCATGAAATGGTAATGAACGAGTAACAAATCGGGTCTAGCTTTCTTCGCAGTCGCACATCGTCACGCACTCCGGAGGAATCTCGATGGAAAACACTCTTGCCCGCAACGCAGCCGAAGATCTGACGAAAGGTCTTGGCCGACGCGGATTCATGAGGGCAGTCGCTGCCCTCGGTGCGGGCGTAGGAGTAGTCGGTGTGGCTTCGGGATGCGCGCACTCGAACGCGTCACCGGCTGGATCGTCCTCCTCTGCACTACCGTTCGCCGATGGCATTCCGATTCTGCAACCGGGCAGCGGAAACGTCAGTGGCGATCACTATCTGAGTTCGGATCCGTCGGACGTCATGTGGGGTTATGTGCCCAACATCCACACCCGCGAGGTGATGCGGATGAAGTCGGGCCAGACCGTCACGATCGACGCCCTCTCGCACGAGGGAATTCTCGAGGATCAAGGGCGCAATCCTCTCGAATACTTCGGTAGCAAAGGCGTTTCCGAGAAGGACGTGCTCGAGGATGCGATTGCCGTTGCGGCCGAATACAACCGAACCGAACGAAACTTCGACAAGGACGGACCGCACGTCGTCACCGGCCCGGTCTTCGTCGAAGGCGCCCAGCCTGGAGACGTACTCAAGATCGAGACTCTCGAAGCCATTCCCCGCGTGCCGTACGGCGTTGTGTCGAGCAGACACGGCAAGGGCGCTCTCGCCGTCACAGCAGACGGAACCGCTCCAGCGGGAATCACTCTGGACGAAGTCATGCCGCCGGTCGCCACAGACGGGCGCGCAACAAAGGACCCGTTGAAGTACGGCGGTGTTTCCACTTTCACGGCGATCGAAGACGGCAAGGGCGTGATGCCTTTCGGACAGTCGAAGGTGCGGTTTCCCCTGCGGCCCTTCATGGGAATGATGGGAGTTGCCTATTCTGCGGATGCAGACCCGACATCCCCGTCGTCGAACTCCATTCCTCCGACCCTGGGCGGCGGAAACATCGACATCAGGCATCTCGGTGTCGGATCAACCTTCTATTTGCCGGTCTTCGCTGAAGGCGCCCTCTTCTACGTCGGTGACCCCCACATGGCCATGGGTGACGGTGAGGCGGCGCTGACGGCGATGGAAGGATCGCTGCGCGGCACGTTCCGACTCAGCGTGTGCAAGAAGGATTCCGGTGACGCTCCATCGGTGGCTTTCGGATACCCGTTCGCCGAGACCGAGGAGGCCTGGATTCCGATCGGCCTGTCCGACCCCAACGGTTCGGTCGATGGGCAGAACAGTGACCTCAACGGCGCCATGCGGCGCGCGGTGGTCAACGCGCTCGACTTCCTCGAGCATGATCGCGGAATGGATCGAGCGACGGCCTACGCCTATCTTTCTGCCGCAGCCGATTTCACGGTCTCGCAGGTTGTCGATCGAACCGTGGGCGTCCACGGACAGATCTTCAAATCCCACTTCGAATAGCGGGAAAGGCGATCCGTGTTGTCAGGACGGATCGTCGAAGAGGCTCTGTTGCAAGGGATCGGCAAACAAGCCCATTTGCTCAGGTTGCGGCTTTGCCGGCGTCTCGGTTCGAGAATTGGGTAGGACCACCAGTCGCAAGGCCCCTCGCAGACGGTCGACCATGAGTTCCCACCCGCCGACCTGATCCTCGTATCCCGCAGCCTCTTCGGCGTCTCCGCGACTGTGGGCGTCCACAGCCTGACTACGCAGCTGAATCTGCCATTCGTTGCTGATGTGGAGGAGCTGAAGAATCAGATCGCGATCACGACCACAGACATCGGCTACCGCGTCGAGATCCTCGGCCACGTCCAGATCGAGGTGCAGCAGGGTCTCGAGTTCGGGAGGCAGGTCCTCGGCCGTCAGATCGGGCTGCAGCGAGGAGGAGTCACCGCTCTTGTTCGCGAAGAAGAGGTCTCCGCCGACGCGTGCGGCGAACTCGTCGTCCACGGTACGCAGGAACGACGTCAGGGCGGCGCACGTATCGGTGAGTTGCTTGGGAACGAATGGCGAACCCGCCACCTCGAGGAACACCGACAGACGGTCGTCGATCAAGACGAACTTGATGCGCGACCACTTGCGGTTGAGATCGGCGATGACCTCGGCTGCACGAGTGCGGTTGCTGATGTCCTGAACGAGTGGGGAGAACAACTGCACGTCCATGGACTCGGAAAGCGGACCGACGAACATGACAGTCGAACCGACACGAATGGGTATGTCGCCGTCGCTGTCTCGCTCGGGAAGAGTGCCGAGCATGGGAAGCAAAGCGAGAGTGACCAACTCCTTGAGGTGGTCGATGTCGTTGGGCATGTAGGCCGCGGTGGGGTCGAGTGTCGGAAGTTCTGTCGACTCGAAGACCGACGGATCGAAATCCGGAGTCTGCTCGTTGCCGGTGAGATCGCTGGATAGAAAAGCCGGGTGCTGCACACCGAACACATCACGGAATGCAGCGACAGTCATCGCTGCGAGCTGATCGGCCCAGTTCTGTGTCTTGTCGACGCAGAAGGCGGGGGAGTTGTTCGGATCCTCGAGATTCTCGGAAGGCGGATTCCAGCCGAGTGCGATCAACTTTTGTTCGTCGGCATCTTCGAGTCGATAGCGCGGATGAAGGAAGTCGTTGGAAGGAACCTCGCAGCGGACTGTGTTCTCGTCCCACACGAGGAACTGAACGCATGGCGCTGCGCCGTCAGCTGGATCGAAATCGCCGGTGGACGATTCCACGGCAAGCACGTCGCCGTCGACCATGATGGAAATGTGATCGCCGAGGCGACGTTGAAATTCTGCCCACGCCCGGTCGACACTGACATCGAGATCGAAGCCCATTGCGCTCATCAGCCACCTCCTTCCGCAAAAGCTCAGACCTATACGGTATCGCGAGGCTCCGACAATGCTGCTGTCCTTTTCCGGTCGACCGGATTGCAGCGGACCACGAACCGTGACGACGAGGAAGGTAGTCGCAGGTAGATCGGTTATTCGAGAGCGGCGACTGAAGTGTGCGTGTAACCGCCGTCACGCCAGGCGGTGTGCGGGCGAAAGAGCGAGGGTTATCCGGCGAGAACGGGCGAGACCTCGACGACGGGCGGCGTGGATCCGGTCGTGACAACGGGGGTGGTGCTGGTCTTGGTGGTTGTGGCCGTCGCGGTCGGTGACGAGGTCGCGGTAGCCGACGCAGTTGTCGTGGATGAGACGGGTGTTGTCGTACTGGTGGCCGTCGTAGTCGAGGTGGCGGAGCTCGTGCTTGTCGCGGTCACCACAAGCGGCTGATTACGAGGAGCAGTCGTCTCGTCGGCGATTCGCCAGGTCGGCGTCGGCGGGATGACAACCGTGGGGACTGCAACCGAGCTGTAGAACGCGGCCGGTTCGATCCCGGCGACGGACTCCACGGAAACCGACGAGACCAGAGTGGGAGGCTTCACCACAGGGCCGCCGGCACCGAATGCGCCGGCTGCTCCGCCGAAAACGAGGCCTGATGTCAGAGAAAGAGCGGCCACTGCGACAGCGCCGATCATGACTGTTCTGTCTTTCATGCACACCTGTCCTTCGGGAGCAGTACGGAAGTACTGTAGGCGAAAAGATGCCGCAATGGAGTATCAGGGTCTGCTGGGCGGGACGCGAATCTGTGTGGCGTAGAACACAAAAGGCCCTGGGTGCCGACGCGGACGTCGGCACCCAGGGCCAGGTCAAGCAGTGAATCAGGCGGGGATCGTCAGTACCTGACCGGCGTTGATGAGATCCGGGTTCGGGATGCCGTTTGCATCCGCGATGCGCTGGTACTGGTTGCCGTCACCGTAGAAACGCTCTGCGATCGCCCACAGGGTGTCGCCGCTTTCGACGGTGTAGCTCTGCGCTGCCGGAGCGGCGGGGGCAGGCTCGGGCTCGGGCTCGGGCTCGGGTGCCGGAGCGGGCTCCGGGGCAGCCTCGGCGGCCGGCGCTGCGATTGCAGTGTCCGACGACCACAGAGCATTTCCGCCGACGGACAGAACGACGTTGCGATCGTCTTGAACCGAGAGGGAGGCACCGTCGTTGCCTGCGGTCTGCGATGCCCACACGGCGTCGGAGTCCTTGTAGATGACGAAGTTTCCGTCAGCCTGCACCTCGGCGCGGTTGGCGCCGGATCCGTTGGTGCCTGCGGCCCAAACAGCCTGTCCGCCCTCGGACAGAACCAGGTTGCCGTCGTCCTGCAAGGTGAGGGTGTATGCGCCGTTGTCGGACTTGAGTTCCTGGCCGACTCCGAGGCTCTGACCTGACTGCAGTGTGCTCACGCTGTCCCTTTCCAAATCTGTTGCGATGACTGTGCCTCCACGATTCCGCTTTACCGTCCAGTTACCTTCTGGCCGTTGGTCTCGTAGGCGACCGAGTGTACGTTACCGAAGAGTACAGAGAATTGTGCAGCGTTGACGGATTGCGTGTCGAGCGTTCGGATCTTGCTGATATTAAGGCGTTTTGGGCGAACGCGCCGCGACATCCTACGCGAAGTTGCACCGTTGCGAAGCACTTTCTCTTGAACGGCAGGTGAAATCGGCGCGCTCTCAGCGCATTGTCAGTAACCGCTAGGGGTGTAGCGACTTGCGAGTCTCGTCGTGGAGTACGGCAAGCAGCTCACGCTCGACGTCGGCGAACTCGGGCGAGGTGATCATGTCCAGTTCGCGTGGCCTCGGCAAGGGAACGTCGACGACGCACCTGACCGTTGCCGGCCTCGCCGACAGAACGACCACGCGATCGGACAGATAGATCGCTTCACGAATATCGTGCGTGATCATCAGCACGGTCCACCGGTACTGCTGCCACACGTCTTGTAGCCAGGCCTGCATCTCGGTCCGAGTCAACGAGTCCAGTGCGCCGAACGGCTCGTCGAGCAGCAGGACAGGTTTGCCCTGAACAACGGTGCGCAGCATCGCCGCTCGCTGGCGCATGCCGCCGGACAGCTGTGACGGCCGGGCGTCCTCGAATCCGGACAGTCCGAACGCCGGGAACAACTCGCGAGCGCGCTCGCGTGCTTCCTTCTTGCCGACTCCCTGCACTTCCAAACCGAGGGCCGTGTTGTCCAATACCGAACGCCAAGGGAACAGAAGATCTTTCTGCGGCATGTACGCGGTATGCACCTCGGTGGCTGGTTCGGATTCCGTTGCGCGCGTGCCCACACGGACCGAACCCGCGGTCGGGGATTCGAGCCCGGCCAGGACGTTGAAGATCGTGCTCTTGCCGCAGCCGCTCGGCCCGATCACCGACACGAATTCGCCCGCGTCGGCGCCAAAGGACACCGAATCGAGCACGAGACGCGATTCTCCGGCCGTGTCGAACCTCTTGGTCAGGTCCTGGATTTCGACCATTGCATCCTCGACCATCGGGTCAGTCATGTCCGCGACCTTTCGTTCATCGCCCATGGTGCAACGATGCGCTCGATGGCGAACGTCAGCAAGTACAGCGTGACGCTGATCAACGCGGTCACAAGTACGGCCGCCAACACCAGGTCGGTGCGGAAGGAGTTCTTCTGGGTGCTCATGTAGATACCCAAACCGGAAGTAGCGCCGACGTATTCGGAGAACACCGCACCCACGACCGCATACGTGATGCCGATGCGCAGGGCAGTGAAGAATCGCGGAATTGCCGAAGGAAGGCGAACGTATCGGAACTCCTGCCAGCGAGTGCTGCCCATACTGCGCAGGAGAGCGCCCGCTTCCCGGTCGGCTGCGGCAAATCCCTCGATGAGTCCGATGGTCATGGGGAAGAACGTCGCAAGGGCGATCACCAACACCTTCGGCAACAACCCGAAGCCGAACCAGATGATCATCAGCGGCGCGATGGCGATGATCGGCAGTGTCTGCGAGACGACGAAAAGTGGTACCAGCGCGCGTGACAACCACGGCGAAAAGTCCACGACCACGGCAAGAATCCAGGCCAACACCAATGAAACAGTGAAGCCGACCAACGTGACCTGCAATGTCGACCAGGCGTGGCCGGAGATGATCTCGCGGTTGTCCCACCCCTGGGACAGAACGCGCCCCGGAGACGGAAGTACTTGCGGCCGAATCCCACCGAACGCGACGTAGATCTGCCACGCCGCCACGAGGAGCACCTCCATGTCGATTTATTTAAGAGCCCGGCGCATTGT
>NZ_CAURKP010000121.1:0-16503 GCF_963525155.1 uncultured Rhodococcus sp. | reverse complement strand
CTTCTCAGCGACTGCCTTGACGAAGGTAGCGGCGGGGCGGGCGTGGAGGCCGACTGCGGAACCGACGGCAACTGTCTTGCTGGGCATGGGATCTCCTCGTTGTAGAACTGTCGTTGCGGACGTTATGGGGTGTTCGGGCAGATCTGGTGACTCGGGTGGTGACTGCAGTGTTGCCTGCTGTCGATCATGCCGCAGCGGGCACGATTTCGGGGTCGAGTTCGGCATCGGACGGCCCCTTGCGGAAGAACTCCTTGGCTCCGACGACGGCGAGCGCAGCTACCACGGTTCCCGCGGCGAGCGAGACCAGGAACCAGCCGATTCCGCCGACTGCGAAGAAGACGAAGATGCCGCCGTGCGGGGCGCTGAGAGTGACGTCGAAAGCCATGATCAGCGCGCCGGTGACCGCGCCGCCCGCCATCATCGAGGGGATCACGCGAAGCGGGTCGGCAGCGGCGAACGGAATCGCGCCCTCGGAGATGAATGCCGAACCCAGCAACCAGGCAGCCTTTCCGTTCTCCCGTTCGGCTTCGCTGAAGAGCTTGGGACGCAGCACCGTCGAGGCAAGTGCCATGGCAAGCGGCGGAACCATACCGGCAGCCATGACAGCCGCCATGATGCGCAAAGTGGCCGGGTCGTTGACGTTGAGTCCGGCGACGGCGAAGGCGTAAGCCGCCTTGTTGACCGGTCCACCGAGGTCGAAGCACATCATCAGGCCGAGAATGATGCCGAGGAAGATGGCCGAGCTGCCGGACAGTCCGTTGAGCCAGTCGGTGAGACCGGAGGTGATCGCGGCGAGCGGACGCCCGAGGACGATGAACATCAGTGCTCCGACGACCAGCGTCGCGAACAGCGGGATGATTACCACCGGCATCAGGCCTCGCAGCCACTGCGGGACGGCGATCCGGCCGATGTAGAGCGCGACGACACCGGCGATGAGACCACCGACCAAGCCGCCGATGAAACCGGCACCGACGAACACGGCGACCGCGCCGGCTGTGAAGCCGGGAGCGATGCCAGGCCGGTCGGCGATGGCGAAGGCGATGTAGCCGGCCAACGCGGGCACCAGGAAGCTGAATGCCAACGAACCGATCTGGAACAGCACTGCGCCGAGATAGGTGGCCAGACCACCGTCGGGAAGGTTGGTGATCGAGTTGTTGAGAACGATGTCCTTGGCCGGACCGGAGATCTCGTATCCGCCGAGCAGGAAGCCGAGTGCGATCAGCAGACCGCCGGCCGCGACGAACGGGATCATGTAGCTGACACCGGTCAGGAGGACCTGACGGAGGTGGGTGCCGAACCCTACGGAACCGGCATCGGAATCCGCGGCCGCTGCGGCGGTGCCGTCAACGGTGGCGGCGGCGGGATTCTCGGAGGCGCGCAACGCTTCTGCGAGCATCTTGTCCGGCTCGTTGATTGCCCGCTTCACACCGGAAGCGACGACGGGCTTACCGACGAATCGTTCGCGGCCCTTCACTCCGACGTCGGTGGCGAAGATGACCGCGGCGGCTCCCGCGATCACCGAAGGGTCAAGGGGGGTGCTTCCGCTCGAACCTTGCGTTTCGACGTGAACCTTGATGCCGGCGCGTTCACCCGCGGCGACGAGTGAGTCCGCCGCCATGTAGGTGTGAGCGATTCCGGTCGGGCAGGCGGTGACCGCGACGATGTGACGCTCCGCGGGCGCTGGTGCCGGGGTCTCCTCGGTAGCGTGTTTCCCGGTGGAAACAGGTGCCGGGGGTGTCGCTGCCGCAGCCTTTGCTGCAGGATCCTTCGGTGCGGGATTGAGTACCTCGTCGACCAGTCTCACGATCTCGTCCGGCGTCGACGCTTCACGAAGTGACGTGACGAACGCGGGCCTGACGAGTGCTCGGGCCAACGAGGAGAGCAGCTTCATGTGCTCGGCCCCGGCGCCTTCGGGGGCCGCGATCAGGAAGACCAGATCGGCGGGGCCGTCGGGTGCACCGAAGTCGACCTTCGGATCGAGTCGAGCAAACCCCAGGGACGCGGACGAGACAGCCTCGGCGCGGCAGTGGGGAATTGCGATTCCGCCGGGCAGTCCGGTCGCGGACTGCGCTTCGCGAGCGAGTGCGGCATCGACCAGTCCCGCGGCGTCGCTCGCCCGTCCCGCTGCAGTCAATCGCGCTGCGAGAGAACGAATGACATCTTCCTTGGTCGAACCCAGGTCGGTGTCGAGTGAGATCAGTTCGGGACTGATGATCTCCGGGCCGGAACTGCCGGCTGCGGTGGTATCGGACATGTCAGGTTCCTTAGGGCGTCAGGCGAGTTCGGTGGGGACGGGGATGGGAGAGGCGGCATCTGCTGCAGATACCGAAACCGCTGCCAGATCGATCTGTTCGGGTGTGGGAAGGGTTGTGCCGGGAAGGGAGGCAGCGGCGCTTCCGTAGGCGACCGCGTGACGTAGCCGCTCGGATTCCGAGCCGCCGCCAGCTTCGGCGAGGATGTAGCCGGCCAGCGACGAATCGCCTGCGCCGACGGTACTGACTGCGACAATCGGGGGAGCGGTGGCGATCCACGCGCCGTCGGCCGTGACGAGGACGGCACCGGCTGCGCCGAGTGTGGCGAGCACACTGCCGACGCCGCGGTCGACCAATCGCTGCGCCGCCGTGATTGCAGGCCCGGGATCACCGTTCTCGGCAGCGCGTTCGAGGACGTGGCCGTCGACGCCGGTCAGTTGCGCGAGTTCCTCGCCGTTGGGTTTGAGCAGATCAGGTGCCGAGCCGGGGAAGCCTTCGGCGAGTGCCGTCAGTGGGGCGTCCGAGGTGTCGACCGCCACCTTGCACGGGTGATCGCGCAGCGCCGCGACAAGTTCGCCGTACCACCCCAGAGGAACGCCGGGAGGCAGTGAGCCGGACAGCGCGAACCACAGTGCGGTATCGGCGCGGGCGATCAACTCCTGTGCCAGGGCGTCGAGCGTCGAACCGGACAGCGTTGCGCCGGGTTCGTTGATCTTCGTCGTGGTCCCGTCCGGTTCCGCGATGGTGATGTTGGTGCGAGCCGGACCCGTTGTGGCGACGCCGATGTGGGGAATCCCGCCGGCTGCGAGCGCCGAGAGCAAGGGATCGCCACCATTTCCCGGTAGCACCGCGAGCACGTCGAGGTCGGCTGCGGCGAGAACACGCGCGACGTTGACCCCCTTGCCGCCGGGGTCGCTGCGAGTGGAGTGGGCACGTAGGACGGAGCCTCGTTCGAGCCGTTGCTCGAGTTGTACGGTCCGATCGATACTCGGGTTGGCTGTCAGTGTGACGATCATGCGATCACCACCTCGATTCCGTGGTCGTGGAACTCGGATGTGTCTGTGGGACTGATCTCTTCGTCGGTGATGAGGACGTCGATGCTGTCGAGTGGCGCGAAGCTGATCAAGTGCTCGCGGCCGACTTTGCTGGAATCGGCCACCACGACAACGTGATTGGCGGCCTTGACCATCGCTCGTTTGACGGCGGCCTCTTCGCTGTCCGGGGTGGAGAGTCCGTGCCCGACGCTGATCGCGTTGGTTCCGACGAAGGCGACGTCGACCCGCAACGTGCTCAGCAGGCGCAGAGCGTCCTCGCCGACCGCGGCTTGTGTCACCCCGCGAACTCGTCCGCCGAGCAGGATCAGGGAAATCGAGTTCATCGATGCCAGTCGTGCGCCGATCGGCACGGAATTGGTCACGGCCGTGAAGTCGTTCTCGGTCGGTAGTTCGGGGATCATGCGGCCCGTGGTCGTGCCCGCGTCGAAGATGACGCTACCGCCGGTAGGAGGGAGATAGGTGACCGCGCAGCGGGCGATCCGGTCCTTCTGTTGCGCGCGGGTCTGATCGCGTTCCGCCATGCCCGGTTCGGTCACATGGAGGGATCCGGTCGGAACGGCGCCGCCGTGTACACGCCTGATCTGTCCGATCCGCTCGAGGAAGGCCAGATCGCGACGCACGGTCTCGGTGGTCACACCGAAGGTCTCCGACAGCGCCGCCACGGACATGCGTCCGCGCTGCGACACCATGGTGCCGATCGCTTGTTGGCGTTCTTCCGCGTACACGTGCTCTCCGATTCCGAAATGTGATCCGACGGTGCGTTGTGGATCACAGTGAATGTTGCTTTATGTTGTTTTACGCCCGAGTGTGTTGACATGTCAAGACTTGGGAGTAATCTTCGTCACAACGAAGGTGAGGGCTTTACGCGCTCGAGGTGATCCGGTGTGACACCGGGCCCATCGCTCAAGGAGGACAGATGACCGAACAGCTCAACCGAATCACCGTGCACGGCACCCCCGTGGTGCCCGGAATTGCCTACGGCCCGGCTATCTGGCCGTCCAGCCGACCAGAACTCGTCACCGAAGCACCGGCCCTCGACGAGGCCGATCGAGAGGCCGCTGCAGACGCCTTCGTCGCAGCAGCGAAGGCTGTCGAGAACCGCCTTCTCGGACGGGCTGCCGAAGCCACAGGCGCGGCCGCAGAGGTCTTGCAGGCCAACGCGGCGATGGCAGCTGATCGTGGCTGGATCGGGGCGGCCAAGAAGTCGATCACCGGCGGAGTGCCCCCGGTGCAGGCTGCGATCGCGGCGACGGAGCAGTTCGTGGTGCTGTTCACCAAGGTCGGCGGTGTGATGGCCGAGCGCGTCACCGACCTCGAGGACATCCGCGACCGCGTGATCGCCGAACTCTCCGGATTGCCCGAACCCGGAGTTCCGATGCCCGAGACGCCGTCGGTGCTGTGCGCGGACGATCTGGCTCCTGCGGACACCGCGGGCCTCGATGCAACCAAGATCATCGGACTCGTGACCATCTTCGGCGGCCCGACCAGCCACACGGCAATCATCGCGAGGCAGTTGGGCATCCCGTGCATCGTGGCCGCGAAGGAATTGGAATCCATCGCGGCCGGAACACCGATTCTGATCGACGGAACCACCGGCGACGTGATCGCGGAGCCCGATCCCGAGCAGGCGCGCGAACTGGTCGAACAATCCCGGATCGATCGTGAACGCGTCAGCACGTGGACCGGACCAGGCCGGACGTCGGACGGCCGGCCGGTAGACGTTCTCGCCAACGTTCAAGACGGCGCCGGCGCTCGGGCCGCGGCGCTGACCGCAGCGGGAGGCATCGGGCTCTTCCGGACCGAACTCTGCTTCCTCGGCCGTGAGACCGAACCGACCGTTGACGAGCAGGCGGCGATCTACGCCGAAGTTCTCGAGGCCTTCTCAGGCAAGAAGGTCATCATTCGCACGTTGGACGCGGGTTCGGACAAGCCGCTCAAATTCGCCAACCATCAAGAGGAAGCTAATCCGGCCCTCGGCGTTCGCGGGGTGCGAATCGCCTGGCAGGACATGGGGATTCTCGACCGCCAGCTGGACGCGATCGCCGCAGCTGCGGCGTCGACCAACTCGTCCCCGTGGGTCATGGCACCGATGATCGCCACCCCGGCCGAGGCGAAACGTTTTGCCGATGCGGTGCGGGCACGCGATCTCGTTCCCGGAGTCATGGTGGAGATCCCGGCGGCGGCGCTGTTGGCCGACCAGATTCTCGAACACGTCGAATTCCTCTCGATCGGTACCAACGACCTCGCTCAGTACACGATGGCCGCTGACCGTATGTCCTCCGAACTCGCCGACCTGACCGATCCATGGCAGCCCGCGGTGCTCGCCCTTGTCGCACGTACGGCCCAGGCCGGTCAGGCGGCAGGCAAGCGTGTCGGCGTCTGCGGTGAGGCGGCCGCCGATCCACTGTTGGCCTGCGTACTTGCCGGTCTCGGAGTTTCCTCGCTGTCGTGCGCTGCGGCATCGGTCGCGGGTGTGGGAGCGAAGGTCGGGTCCGTCACCATGGCGCAATGTGAGGCGGCTGCTGCGGCCGTGCTGGCAACCGGTGATCCCGTGGCAGCGCGCAAAGCGGCGGCCGACGCAATCAGCTGAACTGGTTTCGTTGGTCTCGGTCGGAGACCGAGCGCCTGACCTCTAGTATTTCGACCTGTGATCGAACGAGAAACAATGACCGGGACCGGCGGAATCGGCTGGACTGTCCACGGAGACGGCAAGCGGATCGCCGACGGCGCCGTCGTGGCGCCGGATGAACGACTGAGTTGGCCGCGCACCATCGGGATCGGGATGCAGCACGTCATCGCGCTGTTCGGAGCGACACTGCTCGTTCCGACCATCACCGGCTTTCCCGTCACGACGACGCTGTTGTTCTCGGGTATCGGCACGGCACTGTTCCTGCTCATCACCCGGGGCCGGATCCCCAGCTATCTCGGTTCGTCCTTCGCGTTCATCGCGCCGCTGACAGCGTCAGCAGGGTCAGGCCCGGCCGCGCAGCTCGGTGCGGTCATGGCCGTCGGCATCGTGTTGATGTTGATCGGCGTCGCCGTGCGTCTGATCGGCAGCCGGGTCATCGACGCCGTCATGCCGCCGGTAGTGACAGGCGCCGTCGTCGCGCTGATCGGTCTCAACCTCGCTCCGACGGCGGTCGGCTCCTTCGAATCGCAGCCGCTGATCGCCACGGTCACGCTCGTTTCGATCCTGCTGGTCACGGTCGTCGGTCCCGGGCTGCTCGGCCGGTTGGGCATTCTGGTCGGCGTCGTGATCGGCTGGGTCTTCGCCGCGGTCATCGGCGGACTCGACAGTGAACGAGTGTCCGCTCTGCGCGAAGCCGACTGGTTCGGGCTGCCGAGTCTGCACGGACCGTCGTTCGACTGGTCGGTGATCGTGCTCGCGCTGCCCGTGGTGATCGTTCTGGTCGCCGAGAACGTCGGACATGTCAAGGCGGTGTCCGCCATGACGGGTAAGTCCCTCGATGACCTGGCCGGCAATGCGCTGTTTGCAGACGGTCTCGCCACGACCTTGGCGGGCGCCGGCGGCGGATCCGGAACCACCACGTATGCCGAGAACATCGGGGTCATGGCAGCGACGCGTGTGTACTCGACCGCGGCGTACTGGGTAGCGGCCGCCACCGCCGTGATCCTGGCATTTTCGCCCAAATTCGGTGCACTGGTCTTCACGGTTCCGAACGGCGTCATCGGCGGTGCGACGATGGTTCTCTACGGACTCATCGGCATTCTCGGTGTGCGCATCTGGATGGAAGCGAAGGTGGACTTCACCGATCCGGTCAACCTGACCGTCGCCGCTGCCGCACTGGTTGCCGGCATCGGGAACCTGACGCTGACCATTGGTTCGGTCGAGCTGGGCGGCATCGCTTGGGGGTCGATCGGCATCCTGGTCGCCTACCCGATCATGCGATACCTCGCCAAATTCCGTACTTCGAGTAACAGATAACCGCTACAGTCACGAATCGTGATCGTTCGGGTCATCGACGGGTATCGCAACAGGTTCTACCGTCGGAGGCAGTGACGTGGGCCCGCGAACTTCGGCGTGCCCAGTCTCAGCGAAAACATCCCGACCGGGTACATCGTCCCCACCGGGTACATCACTGAAGTGCCGTATATCGAATTGCAAGGAGTCGGCGTGGAGCGCACCCTGTTCGAACCGGAACATGAACTCTTCCGGGAGTCGTACCAGAAGTTCTTGGCACAGCACGTGGCACCGAACCACGAGAAGTGGGAAGAGCAGAACATCGTCGATCGTGACGTCTGGGTCGAGGCCGGAAAGCAGGGATTCCTGGGAACCGCGGTACCTGAGGAATTCGGCGGCGGCGGTGTCAAGGATTTCCGCTACAACGCGATCATCACCGAGGAAACCACCAAGGGTGGCTTCAGTGGTATCGGCTTCACGCTGCACAACGACGTGGTGGCGCCGTACCTCCTGGAGTTGACCAACGAGGAGCAGAAGCAGCGTTGGCTACCCGGATTCGCGTCGGGTGAGCTGATCTCGGCGATCGCGATGACCGAACCGGGTACCGGTAGCGACCTGCAGGGCATCAAGACGAAAGCAGTTCGCGACGGGGACCACTGGGTACTCAACGGTTCGAAGACCTTCATCACCAACGGAATCAACGCCGACATCATCATCGTTGTCGCGTGCACCGACCCGGACAAGGGTGCTCAGGGCTTCAGCCTCCTCGTGGTCGAGCGGGACATGCCCGGCTTCGAGCGTGGACGCAATCTCGACAAGATCGGCATGAAGGCTCAGGACACCGCCGAACTCAGCTTCACCGACGTACGCGTTCCCGCTGCCAACCTGCTGGGCGAAGAGGGAATGGGCTTCTTCTACTTGATGAAGAACCTTCCCCAGGAACGACTCTCGATCGCCGTCGTTGCTGCCGCCGCAATGGAATCGGTTCTCGAGAGCACGATCCAGTACTGCCGTGACCGCAAGGCATTCGGCAAGTCGATCGGCAGCTTCCAGAACACCCGATTCGTACTGGCCGAATTGGCAACGGAGACCACGGCAGTGCGCGTCCTGGTGGACAAGTTCATCGAGCAGCTCAATGCCGAGAAGCTGACCGTGCAGGAAGCTGCGATGGCGAAGTGGTGGACCACCGAAGCTCAGGTCAAGCTCATCGACCGCTGCCTCCAGCTGCACGGAGGCTACGGCTACATGAAGGAATACCCGGTTGCCAAGGCGTACATGGACTCTCGTGTGCAGACCATCTACGGTGGCACCACCGAGATCATGAAGGAGATCATCGGACGTTCGCTGAATCTCTGATTCGGGTGATGGACCGCTGATCGTCACGAAAAGACTCTGGGCCCCGGCTGATGCCGGGGCCCAGAGTTTTGTGATCGAGGGTGCGAGCGAACTCAGATCTTCCGCATGACCGTGACAACCTTGCCCAAGATGACGGCGTTGTTGCCGGGAATCGGCTCGAAGAGGTCGTTGTGCGGCATCAGCCACACCTCCTTCTTCGTACGCTTGAACGTCTTCACGGTGGCTTCGCCGTCGATCATTGCGGCCACGATGTCACCGTTCTCGGCGACGTTCTGCTGACGGACGACAACCCAGTCGCCATCGCAGATCGCTGCATCGATCATCGACTCACCGACAACCTTGAGCATGAAGAGCGAACCTTGGCCGACGAGCTCGCGGGGGAGTGGAAACACATCCTCCACAGCTTCCTCGGCGAGGATCGGTCCGCCGGCAGCGATGCGGCCCAGGATGGGGACGAACGCCGGCTCTGGCAGCGGGTCGGCACTGTTGTACTCGCCGGAATGCTTCGACACCGACGCGATGGCGGTATCGGCCGCAACCTCGTCGAGACCCCGAACATCGACTGCACGAGGGCGATTGGGATCGCGTCGAAGGAAGCCCTTGCGCTCCAACGTTCGCAGTTGATGCGCGACCGACGACGTGGAGGTAAGCCCCACCGCATCCCCGATTTCGCGAATGCTCGGCGGATACCCGCGCTCCGTCACCGAATCGCGGATCACTTCGAGAACGCGCCGCTGACGCTCGGTGAGCGTCTCGCTCGACGGAGACGGAACTGCAGAAGCTCCTGCCTCCGCGGCTGTGCTGGAGCGATCGTCCTTCATGGCCTGTTGCCTCCGTGTCTGAAGAAGTCGTGTCTGAAGAAGTCGTGTCTGAACAAGTCGTGTCTGAAAAACAGCCTGCAAAAGTGCCTGCAAAGTGCCTGGTGCAAGTCGCGCAGAAACCTGTCGGTGCCTCCTGCCAACATTCGAGCTGTCGACAAACACGGAGGCTTTCGCAATTCCCGCTGTGTGGTCTGACACGAATCTAGCCGGATTTGCTCGCGGTTTCAAACATCTGTTCGATTCGTGTCGCTCCAAGTAGAGACATTGTCGGCCAGGCGTGGTAGAAATTCGAACATGCGTTCCATCGAACGCATGATCGAACACATCGATCGGTGTCGACCAGCGGAGGTCACGATGGGTAACGCAGCACTGAAAAGCAACAGGGTTTTCGACGACGCGATTGGTTTCGACGCGTTTGGTTTCGACGGTACGTCGGCACTGAAGTACCACCCCTCGTTCTATGGGCCCGATGCAGACGCTGTGTCCTTCGAACGGCGCGGAGCGGCCGAAATGCATGGCGTGGCCAGGGATGTCGACAACGAACCGCAGGCGGCCGTCGTTCGCCGGGTTCCGGCGGTGGGCGCGGTTTCAGGTTCGCGTTCGTTGCGCGAATCTCCTCGCCGGTGGGACAGCGAGCACGATTCGTCACGCCCGTACGGAGGAAGTTTCGCGCACCGAAACAGGGTCGGTGTGTCACGGGTCGAACATGAAGTGGCCGCCGAGGATGTCAGTTGGAAGACGGTTTTCCTGGGCGCCGTATTCACCGCATTCGCAGTGTTGGCGTTGGTGGGGATCGGCGCTTTGTCGAGTGGTGACGTAGCTGCGACAAACGGCGCGACCGAAGTGGTTCGCGTTGCCGCGGGTGAATCCCTCAGTGATATTGCTGCCAAGGTTGCACCTGGCCAGGCTGTCGGTTCGGTGATCGAGCAGATCATGGATCTCAATGCGATGTCGAGTTCCGGACTGTCAGTGGGACAAACGCTGATCGTGCCGGCCTCGGGGCGCTGACCTACCCCGTACCAGGCGGGGGCGTACCGAGCGTGAGAGCAGTCCGTTCACAGCGAGTAAGCTGTCCACTTGACAGTCCCACCACCTCGGGTGGTCGCGTTGAGTACGTGGATCTGCTCTGTAAATCGTCGGAGGATTTGCAGTCGGTAGCGAATCTGAGTTGCGGCCATTTCGGCGACAACGAAGGAACCCCGATGCATTGCCCGTTCTGCCGGCACCCTGATTCCCGAGTGGTCGATTCGCGCGAGGCCGACGAGGGCCAGGCGATCAGGCGGCGCCGTTCGTGCCCCGAGTGTGGCCGCCGATTCACCACGGTCGAGACGGCAGTTCTCTCGGTCGTGAAGCGCAGCGGCGTCACGGAGCCTTTCAGCCGAGAAAAGGTTGTCAAAGGTGTGCGTCGCGCATGCCAGGGCCGCCAAGTGGACAACGATTCGCTGAATTTGCTCGCCCAGCAGGTCGAAGATGCCGTTCGAGCTTCGGGTTCTGCCGAAATTCCCAGTAACGAGGTAGGGCTCGCGATCCTCGATCCGCTTCGAAATCTCGACGAAGTCGCCTACCTGCGATTCGCATCGGTGTACAAGTCCTTCAGCTCGGCTGCGGATTTCGAACGTGAGATCACCGACATGCGCGAGCATGCAGAGACCCGTGCCGCCGAGAAGGCTCCCGGCGCCGAGACCGTTTCCGTCGACTGAGGCCTTCGCCTCAGATAACGCTGAGAGCACAGAGCGGTCTTAGGTAACGCTGAGAACACAAAGCGAACAATCGAACAAATCGGGCACGTTATTCGCTTAGTGTCTACCAGGTACGTTCGTCCGCATCTCGGATCTTCACGGAGGCGTTATGAACTTAGTTGCAGTTCTCGGAGTCGTGAACAGCCTGGTAACCCTCGGGTTCGCCAACACTGTTGCCACCTTTGGCGGTTTCCTCACCAACGTCAACATTCAGACAATCTACTGATCGCGCAATTCTCGCCGAACATCAACGCTTGATCGCTTCGATAGCTTTCAGGACTCGCTTTTCGGAAATCGGTGTGGGTGTACCGAGGGACTGCGCAAACAGGCTCACGCGCAGTTCCTCGATCATCCAACTGATCGCGTCGACATCTCGAGCAGTGCGACGCTCTTCGGGAAGCGAACTCAACAACCGGTCGTACGCTGCGTACACCCGGTCGAGGACATCCATAGCCTGCTGATCTCGTTGTGCACTTGCGGGCAGAGCTTCGAGACGGAATTTTGCTGCGGCAAGATACCGCGGTAAATCGCGTAGGCGGGCCGATCCCAGTTCGGCGACAAATCCCGGAAAGAGCAGTGAGGTCAGCTGTTCTCGGACGTCGTCGGCCGCCTCGCCGCGCGAGCGGTCCAGCACGACGCTCAGTTGGTGTGCTTGTTCGAGGATCGGAACAATCATGCGCAGGATCGCGGAAACGCGTCCGGCCAGTTCGGAGCGTGCGATCTTCACCAGGGCATCGAACGCTTCAGGCGTGCGTACCGGTCCACCGTGGGCCGCAATCACTTCGTTGGCAGCTGCCACCCGGCAATCTTCGACGAGGGCCTCCAAGCCGCCGTCCGGATTCTGGCCGAGAGCCAGACGCTGAGTGTTCGACAAGCCGGCGGTCACTGCCTTGAGTTGGGTGGGAACGGCCGCGAGGAGAAGCGCCCGCGTACCTTCCCTCATCGCCTGCGCCTGCGCGGCCGGCGTACTCAGGACACGAACGGCAACTCCGCCGTTCTCCGGCACCAGAGCTGGGTAGCCGGTCACCTGCTGTCCGCCGATGGAGCGAGTGATGGTCTGTTCCAATGCGCCCAGCGTTTCGGATGTCCAGACGGTTGCCGCTGCCCGTTCGGTTCCGGTTGCCGCCTTGGCCACTTCCTTCTGCACGCGCGGGGCGAGCGTGCGTCGTAGCTGCGCCAGATCCTTACCCTTCGCGAGAACCTTGCCCGATTCGTCCTCGACGACAAATGTCATCCGAAGATGGTCGGGCAGCGCGGCGGGATCGAAGTCCTTGGCGTCGATCTGGATCCCGCCCAAGTGCGAGAGTTCGCGGGCCATTGCGGTCATCAACGGCTCGGATCGAGGTTTGACTGCTGCCAATGCTGCGGCGGCATAATCCGGAGCCGGAACGACAGCGCGTCGAATGTTCTTGGGCAACGTCTTGATCAGAGCGGTAACGAGATCGACGCGCATACCGGGGACCAACCAGTCGAAGCCGACCGGCTGAAGTTGCGCGAGCAGGCCGACCGGGATGTGCGCGCTGACGCCGTCGTCGTCTTTTCCCGGCTCGAATTGGTAAGTGAGTGGAAACTGCATGTCGCCTTGGCGCCAGGCGTCCGGGTACTCGCCGCCCAGTACTGCAGCTGCATCGGAGTTGACCACCGTTTCCGGTGTGAAAGTCAGCAGACTCGGATTCTTGCGCCGCTCGGTCTTCCACCACTGGTCGAAATGCTTGGCGGATACGGCTTCCTGGCCGATACGTTCGTCGTAGAACTCGTAGAGAGTTTCGTCGTCGACGAGGATGTCGCGTCGGCGCGCGCGGTTCTCGAGTTCCTCGACGTTGTCGAGGAGTGCACGGTTTTCGTGGAAGAACTTGTGGTTCGTCTGCCATTCGCCCTGCACGAGCGCATGGCGGATGAAGAGATCGCGAGAGGCCTCGGGATCGATTCGTGAGTACGTCACTGCGCGGCCGGTTACCAGAGGAACTCCGTAGAGAGTGACCCGCTCGTATGCCATCGCCGAGCCGCGCTTGGAGGACCAGTGCGGTTCGGAATAGGTCCGTTTCACCAGGTGCGGGGCGAGCTTTTCAGCCCACTCGGGTTCGATACGCGCTGACATGCGCGCCCACAGCCTCGACGTTTCCACGAGTTCGGCGGCCATGACCCAGCGTGGTGGCTTCTTGAACAGTCCTGATCCGGGGAAGATCGCGAAGTGGCTGCCCCTGGCGCCGAGGTAGTCCCGCTTCTCGCCCTCGCGTAGCCCGATATGCGAGAGCAATCCGGCAAGGAGCGACTGATGGATCGCGTTCTCGCTTGCCGGTGTCTCTCCCACTGTCCAGCCGAGACCGCGGGTGATCTGCCGGAGTTGCCCGTGCAGATCCTGCCATTCGCGGATGCGGAGCCAGTGCAGGAACTCGTTCCGGCACATCTTGCGAAACTGGTTGGAGGACAGATCGTTACGTTGTTCGCGTAAGTAGTCCCACAGTTTCAGGTAGGCCAGGAAGTCGGAGTTCTCGACGTTGAAGCGGGCGTGCTTTTCGTCGGCGGCTTGCTGGAACTCGGCGGGCCGCTCGCGAACGTCCTGGATGGACAACGCCGCGACGATGACAAGGGTTTCGTGAAGGCAACCGTTGTTCTTGGCTTCCACCAGCATCCGCGCCATCCGCGGATCCACCGGAATCTGGGCCAGCTCGCGGCCGACCGGCGTCAGTTCGGGGTGGCTGGCCTCGGAACCTCGCGCGATGGCGCCGAGTTCTTCGAGGAGTCCGATTCCGTCCTTCACGGCGCGCTGGTCCGGCGGTTCGACGAAGGGGAATGCCGCGATGTCGCCCAGGCCGAGGGCCGTCATCTGCAAGATCACGGATGCGAGGTTGGTTCGCAGGATCTCCGGTTCGGTGAATGCCGGCCGTGACTCGAAGTCCTCCTCGGAATACAGGCGGATGCAGATTCCTTCGGCGACGCGGCCGCAACGCCCGGAACGCTGACGAGCTGACGCCTGCGAAATGGGCTCGATCGGCAACCGCTGAACCTTGGTGCGCACCGAATATCGCGAAATGCGCGCGGTTCCCGGATCGACGACGTACCGAATGCCGGGAACGGTCAGCGAGGTCTCGGCCACGTTGGTGGCAAGGACGACGCGTCGGCCGGTGTGCGGCGAGAACACTTTGTGTTGCTCGGCGGCAGACAGCCGCGCGTACAGCGGGACGATTTCGGTGTTGCGAAGACGCCGATCGCGTAAAGCATCTGCGGTGTCGCGAATTTCGCGTTCGCCGGAGAGGAAGACCAAGATGTCGCCTTCGCCCTCCGCGCTCAGCTCGTCGACCGCCTCGCAGACCGCGTCGACGGGATCGCGGTCGAAGGTGATGTCGCCGGATTCGACGGTCAGTGGCCGGTAACGCATTTCGACAGGGAATGTTCGCCCGGAAACCTCGACGATCGGCGCGGGCTTACCGTCGACAGCGAAGTGCTTGGCGAAGCGCTCGGGATCGATGGTCGCCGACGTGATGATGACCTTGAGATCGGGTCGGCGGGGGAGCAGCTGAGCCAGGTAACCGAGGATGAAGTCGATGTTGAGGCTGCGTTCGTGCGCTTCGTCGATGATCAGCGTGTCGTAGCGTCGGAGCATACGGTCGCGCTGAATTTCGGCGAGGAGAATGCCGTCGGTCATGAGCTTGACGTAGGTGCGGTCCGAGACCTGGTCGGTGAACCGCACGGTGTATCCGACGGCGTCGCCGAGTTCGGTGTCGAGTTCTTCGGCGATACGTTCGGCAACGGTGCGTGCTGCCAACCGGCGCGGCTGTGTGTGTCCGATCAGACCGCGGACGCCACGTCCGAGTTCGAGACAGATCTTCGGGATCTGGGTTGTCTTACCCGAGCCGGTCTCGCCGGCGACGATGACAACCTGATTTTCCGAGATCGCGGTCGCGATGTCGTCCTTGCGCTGACTGACGGGCAGAGCTTCCGGATACGAGACTGCGGGAACATTGGCGGAGCGTGCGGCCAACCGCGTGCGCGCCGTTTCGATTTCCTCGGCCAGCGCCACCAAAGCGTCTGGTGTGCGGGCACGGTCGAGTTTGCGACGGAGTCGACTCTCGTCGCGGAGTGAGACCTGCGCCAGCGCGCTCTTCAGGTCACTCCGCTTGGGGGAGAGCGGGGCCGGTGGTGTTGTAGACATGCTGATGACAGCCTATCGAACGCGTTCACAACTACCGCTCGCAGATCGTTTTGATGTGCAAATATCGACCAGTGACGACAAATACCGCAAATGAGTCATCGGTGCCTGTCTTGTCGACGCCGATCGCCGTGCGAGCCCTGAGACTGTTGTTTGCTGTGTTCGGACTTGCCGCTTTGCTGTGGATCCCGATCCGTGACGCGGCTGAGCTGTCTCTGTCGAACTATCTGAGCTACTTCACCATCGAGAGCAACATTCTTGCGGTGATCGTGTTGCTGGTCGGTGCAATTCGAGATCCACAATCGCAGGCGTGGCAGTCGATCCGAGGGGCGGTGACGCTGTACATGGTGATCACCGGGATCATCTACGCCGTGCTCCTGGCCGATATCGACGTCAATTTGAACGATGCCTGGATCAACTCAGCACTGCATCGGATTCTTCCCCTGGTCATGCTTCTCGACTGGGTGTTCTTCGCTTCGAGGCACAGGATCTCCGAAGCCCGCTCACTGCAGTGGCTGCTGTTTCCGGTGATCTACGCGGTGTACACGTTGATTCGAGGGCCGATCGCCGACTGGTATCCGTATCCGTTCATGGATCCTCGCCACCAGGGCTATCTGGCCCTGTTCATCGGATTCGTCGTACTGGGCATCGCGATGGCCCTGATGGCGTTGGCGGTCAATGCCGTCGGACGGCTGGGAGCCGGGTTACGCGGACGGAACGCTGCGAAGTCCTAGGGGATTGCCGGAGGCGAGCACCTGCTCGAGGCGGTCCACGTTCGGGTGCTTACCGGGGTTCGCCCGGGCGTCCTCGGTGTGCTCGGCGAAGATCGTCAATCCTGCCGAGGCGGCTTCGGGTGTCAGCGCGCCGTAGACCTGAGCGAGATGGTTGTACACCTTGACCGAGCCGGACTTTCCGGGCTTGTTCTCCACGGTGTCGACGACGGTTCCGTCGGCGTCGAGTACCTCGATGGCGGCCAGATGATCGATGGCGGGCAGTGCTGCAAGATTGTCGGCAAAAGTCATGGTCGACAGATTACGGGTGCGCCCGTGAAAGCCGGTGCCGGGCGAGCGCCGTCGTGCGCGGATTCCTGGTGTCGATATAGTCGCAGCACATCGTTTGCACACCAGCATCGTTTGTATTCGAAGGGGACAATGATGGCTTCGGCATTGTGGCACGGGTTCGCGGACATGGGCGCTGTGGAGAAGAAC
>NZ_CAURKP010000120.1:0-16522 GCF_963525155.1 uncultured Rhodococcus sp. | reverse complement strand
GATTTCGCTCAGATCGATGCCGGCTTCGCGGGCCGCGCGCCGCGCCGAGGGTGTTGCGGGCTGTCGTTCGGTACTCGCCGCGAATTGCGAGTATGGCGTGATCCTGCTCCGTCGTCGGCTCGGTCTCTCGGCCGCGGGTCCGTATCCGACCAGCACGCTCGGAGACTGTGAATCACTTGGAGTCGGTGAATCTGCAGGCTCCTCGATACGGATGATCGGAGTACCCACCGGAACGGTAGTGCCGGGTTCGACGAGGAGTTCTCTGACAACGCCGACGTAGGGCGACGGCAGTTCGACAAGAGCTTTGGCTGTCTCTACCTGGGCGAGAACTTGATTGAGTTCCACCGTGTCACCGACGCCGACCGTCCACTCGACCAGATCGGCGGACGTCAGGCCCTCGCCGAGATCCGGCAACCGGAATTCGTGCCCTGTACTCATGCTGCCAGCGTCCGGTCGAGTGCTGCGAGGATCCGGTCGGCGTCCGGAAGGTGAAATCGCTCGAGCTTGGCGGGCGGGTAGGGGATGTCGAATCCGGTGACCCGCAGGATCGGTGACTCCAGCTGATAGAAGCAGTGTTCCGCGACGTGTGCTGCGATTTCGGCGCCGACGCCGAGAAACTTCTGCGCCTCGTGGACGACGACCAGCCGTCCTGTCTTGTTCACCGACGCCTCGATCGTGTCGAAGTCGATGGGGGAGAGTGAACGCAGATCCACGACCTCCAGATCGTGGCCTTCTTCTTCGGCGATCCGCGCGGCGTCGAGCGCGGTGGCGACCATGGATCCGTACGCAACCACTGTCGCGTCGTCTCCAGGGCGAGCGACGCGGGCACGGTGGAGCGGAAGCTCGGGCGCGGCATCGGTATTCACGTCGGCGGTATCCCAGTAGCGCCGTTTGGGTTCGAGGAATATCACCGGGTCGTCGGCCGCAATGGATTGGCGGATCATGTGAAAACCGTCGATCGGATTGCTCGGGTACACCACCCGCAGTCCCGCGGTGTGAGCGAAGTACGCTTCCGGCGACTCCGAATGATGTTCCACCGCACCGATTCCGCCGCCACTGGGAATCCGAATCGTCAGTGGCGCAGACGCAGCGCCTCGGGTGCGGTACTGGATCTTGGCCACCTGCGAGACGATCTGATCGAAAGCCGGGTAGACGAAACCGTCGAACTGGATCTCGCAGACAGGACGATATCCGCGCAAGGCAAGCCCGAAAGCTGTTCCCACGATCCCTGATTCGGCGAGGGGCATGTCGATCACCCGAGTGTCGCCGAAGTCCTTCTGCAGGGCGTCGGTAACCCGGAATACGCCGCCGAGACGGCCGACGTCCTCGCCCATGATGACAACGCGACGATCGTCTTCGAGTGCGCGTCGAAGGCCGGTGTTGAGCGCGGTCACCAGATTCATGACGGTCATGACGAAGCCCCTTCCAGGCTGCCCAGATACGCGCGATGCTCTTCGCGTTCAGCGTCGATCAGTGGGTGTGCCTCGGCGTAGACGTGATCGAAGAGCGCTGACGGGGGCGGATCGGCGAGCGCGATGGTTGCGCGTCGCAGTCCAGCGGCGATGTCGTCGGCGGCTGCCGCGATGGTGCTGAGTTCGTTTTCTCCGAGAAGATCGCGACGGCCGAGGAGCAGACGCATTCGCTCGAGCGGATCGCGGCTTCTCCACTCCGACATATCCGTATCGGTGCGGTACCTGCTCGGATCGTCGGAGGTCGTGTGCGGGCCCATCCGGCAGGTGATCGCCTCGATGAACGTCGGGCCGCTGCCTTCGCGTGCGCGATTGAGCGCCGAGCGCGTCACGGCGAGCACGGCAAGGACGTCGTTACCGTCGACGCGGATGGCCGGAATACCGTAACCGATCGCCCGATGCGAGATGGGTGTACGGGACTGCAGGGATACCGGTTCACTGATGGCCCACTGGTTGTTCTGGCAGAAGAAGACAACGCCGACACGGAAACTGGCGGCAAATCCCATCGCCTCGGCGATGTCACCCTGACTTGTTGCGCCGTCACCGAAGTAGGCGATCGTTGCGATCTCGGCGCCGTCCAGGTGGGCGCCGAGCGCATATCCGGTGGCGTGCAGACCTTGGGAGCCGACGACGATCGCCGGGTTGGTGACGCTGAATTGTTTTGGATCCCAACCGGAATGGGAGATTCCGCGCCACATGGTGGTCAGCAATTCGGGGGGAACTCCGCGGCAGTACGCGACGGCATGTTCGCGATAGCTGGTGAACGCGAAGTCGCCTGGGGCGAGCGCTCTCGCGGAACCGACCTGGGCGGCTTCTTGGCCTAGCATCGGAGCCCACAACCCGATTTCGCCTTGACGCTGCAGGGCAACAGCTTCGGTGTCGATGCGGCGACTCACGACGAGATCGCGATACAACGACAGCAGTTCGTCAGGCCCGATGTCCGTTATCAGGCGGTCGAATTCGGGACGGCACACCCGTGCGCCGTTCGGTTGGATGAGTTGGACCGGATAATCGAGGTTGTCGACCATCTTCGCTCACCTCGGTTTCTGCTCATGCCCGGCGCGCCTCGTGAGTACGCCGCACAATCCCGATGTGTCGTATGCAGTTGTCGCTCTACCATCAGGATCCCCCTGATTGGGAAATCCGCAAGTATTTTCACTGCCGTATCAAGACCTGAACTGCGAACTGGCGAGTAACAAACGTGTCGGTACGGCCAACCGATCGGACTTCAACCGCTAGCATCGGTGCGGTGACTGCAGTCGGTTTGAACGAAGAAGCTGTTTCCGCGTGGATCGCCGAACTGGGGGTCGGCGCCACGACACCACTGACTTTCGAGAGGATCGGTAACGGGCAATCGAACCTGACCTACTCCGTGACGGATGCGGGCGGAGGACGGTGGGTACTGCGCAGACCTCCACTCGGCACGTTGTTGGCGTCCGCGCACGACGTCGTTCGCGAGCACCGCATCCTGTCCTCGCTCCAGGGAACCAAAGTGCCGGTTCCGAAGATCCTCGGCATCACGGAAGATCCGGAGATCACGGACGCTCCGCTGGTCCTCATGAGCTACATCGACGGCGTTGTGATCGACGGCGTTCCGGTGGCTCAGAAGTTGACCGAGGACGAGCGTCGCGCGGTCGGCTTGGCGATGCCCCAAACCCTCGCAAGCATCCACGGAGTTGACCTGGAAGAGACCGGGCTGGACGACCTGGCCAGCCGCAAGCCCTTTGCCGAGCGTCAGCTCAAGCGGTGGTCGGCGCAGTGGGAGAAGTCGAAGACCCGCGATGTTCCGGATGTCGACCGATTGGCCGAGATTCTGCACCGAAACATTCCGGAACAGAACGAAGTGACGTTGGTTCACGGCGACTTCCACCTCAACAACGTCATCACCGATCCGGCCGAGGGGCGCATCGTTGCCGTCGTCGACTGGGAGCTGTGCACGTTGGGGGAGCCGCTCGCGGATCTCGGCGCGCTACTCGCGTACTGGCCGGAAGCCGGTGACAAGGTTGCCGGCCCGTTCATGGCGTCCACGCTGGAAGGCTTCCCGAACCGTGACGAGTTGGTCGCTGCCTACGTCGAGGCGACCGGCCGCGACGTGTCAGCGGTCGGATATTGGCACGTGCTCGCTCTGTGGAAGCTCTCGATCATCGCCGAGGGCGTGCTGCGACGCATTCTCGACGATCCGCGCAACAAGGCCGAGCACGGCGGCCCGACGGTCGCGCTGATCGACGGAATCGTTGCACGGGCCGTCTTGACGGCAGATCAGCTCGGTCTGAGCTAGTTTTCGGTCAAGGTCCCGGCTGCCGATCTGATGGCCGCCGGGATCTCCACCGGCTTACGGGTGTCGGCGTCGACGTAGACGTGCACGAAGCGCCCGGTCGCGGCAGGTTCCCAATGGCCGCTTTCGACCTCGTGGAATATCGCCAGCGCGTAGACGATGCTCTTGGTGCCCAGCTTCTCGACGGAGATACCCACCTGCAACTGCTCGGGGAACGACAGTTCGCTCAGGTACCGGCACGACGTCTCGGCGACGACGCCGATGGCAGGCAGGGTGCGGATGTCGGTTCCAGTGGAAGACATCAGCCAGGCGTTGACCGCGGTGTCGAAGTACGAGTAGTAGGTCACGTTGTTGACGTGGCCGTAGTGATCGTTGTCGTCCCACCGCGTCGGGACGGGCCAGAGAACGGGAAACCCGCTGATCGACGGGGGCGTCTGCGCTGTGCTCACGGCTTCGACTGTAGTGAGGACTTTCGCGCGAGTGAGGGCAGGGTGGTGCCCTGTAGGACGGCGCGCACGATCAGCCCCACCAACAGTGCCCAGAATGCCGAACCGATTCCCAGGATACTGACCCCGGATGCGGCGATCAGAAACGTGACCACGGCGCCTTCACGTTCACTGGCCTCGCTCAGCGCCGACGTGAGGGCGCCGGCAAGCGTTGCCAGGAGCGCCAGTCCGGCAACAGTTTCCACGACTCCGGCCGGTGCGGCGGCTACCAGAGCGGCCACCGCGGCCGCGCCGGCAGCGAGAACGAGATACGCCCAGCCTGCGGTGAAGGCAGCGATCCATCGACGTTTGGGATCCGGATGTGCGGTGGGGGCGGCGGCCAGGGCTGCGCTGATCGCCGCGAGGTTGATCGCATGGCCACCGGCCGGAGCGCCGACGATGGTGCCGATACCCGTCACGATCATCGACGGTCGCCAGGGAACGGTGTATCCGAACGAATTCATCACCGCCACACCGGGAATGTTCTGCGAAGCCATCGTGACGATGTAGAGGGGAATCGCAATGCCGATCATTGCCTGCCAGGTCCACGACGGCGCGGTGAGATCGATGCGGGGAATCATGGCGCCGGCGTCGAGCACTCGATCCGACGTGACGAGGCTGATCCCGATCACGACCGCGGCTGTGAGAAACGCGAGCGGAACCGCCCATCGCTTGGAGAAGCGCTGCGCGGCAAGCCAAACCAGGATGACGGGCGCGACCGCTGCGGGGGCGTCCCGGACGGCGATGATCGGCGCCAGGCACAACGGCATCAGAACCCCGGCGAGCATCGCCTGCGCGAGGGGCGTCGGGATTGCCGAGATGATCCTTCCGAGCGTCGGCCACAGTCCGGTCAGCACAATCGCGATTCCGACGACGATGAATGCTCCGACCGCGGCCGGCCACCCACCCTCGACCGCTCCGGCGCCGGCGAGCAGAGCGGCACCGGGCGTCGACCAGGCCAGGGTGATCGGCATCCGATACCGGCGTGAGAGCCAGAGCATTCCCAACGCTTGGGTCACACACAGAACCAGCAGTCCGGACGCCGCCTCGGTCGCATCCGCACCGACAGCGGCGAGGCCGGTGAGCACCACCGCGAACGAACTGGTGAAGCCGACGAGGGCCGTGACGATGCCTGCGCTCATCGGTTGCGAGTTGCTGCGAACGGCTTCCGGTTCGGTGGTATCTGTGGAGTCCGACATGGTCAGTGATTCTGCCCGACCCGCCCCCGACCCGATTTACCTGTCCGGTCGGATGGGTGAGGTGACCGCTTTGCCGTAGATGAGGTGCGTTTGGGCGTGCCAGACCTCGGGATGTGCGGCTAGGTGGTCGATCAATACCCGTTGTAGATGAGCGCTGTCACGGACCGCGACGTGGAGGAAGAAGTCCTCGGGCCCCGAGACGTTGAAGAGCGCAAGCGTTTCCGGTAGCGCTAGCGCGTCGGCGGTGAACCGGTCGACGAGGTCGCGGCGGTGTGGTCGCAATTGAACGGCGATGATCGCCTGCATCGACCGGCCAACGGCTGCCGGATCGACAACCGCATGGATGCCGCTGATCGTTCCGTTGGCGCGTAGGCGTCGTACGCGCTCGTGGCACGAGGACGTCGCCAAGCCGACTCGATCGGCCAACACCTTGTTGGTGATCGACGCGTCGTTCTGCAATTCGGCCAAAATCTTCCAGTCCACCGGATCCAGAGGCTCATTCTTCGTCATCTGCCGAACTATATCCGGAGTCGTTTTGAACTTCCCGGATCCAGTTGCACACTCCTGGCATGAACATGTGTCTCGAATCAGCTCGGGTGTGAGGTATTTCGGATGAGTGTCGGTCAATGGCTCGCTTTCGGCTCCCTGCTATCCATCGTCCTGTTCACGCCGGGACCGGATTTTGTCCTGATCCTGCGTCATTCTCTGGCAGATCGTCGGACCGGCGCGGTGGTGGCCGCCGGTGTGATTTCCGGGCTCTTCGTTCACACCGCTGCCGCGTCACTTGGTCTCTCCGCACTTGTGGCAACACGGCCGCAGTTGCTCTCCGCGCTCACATACGCCGGGGCGGCATATCTGACCTGGCTCGGCATCTCCGCGATTCGAAGTGCTTTCAAGGCCCGAGCCTCGGACGAGGGAATTCCGGCAGCGAAAGAACCGATCGCGGTCACCACGGCATTTCGCTACGGCTTCCTCTCGAACCTGCTGAACCCGAAGGCGCTGTTGTTCTTTCTCGGGCTACTCCCGCAATTCATCGAGCCGGGTGAAGGCGCAGGGCTGCGCACGTTGATGTTGGCGGGCGCGACGGTGGTCGCCGCGGCACTGTGGTGGGCGATCGTGGTGGTGTTGGCAGCCGGAGCCGGCAAGAAGCTGCGTCGCCCTGGCGTCGGCAAGCGAATCGACGTGGTGACGGGAGTGTTGTTGGTGGGCCTCGGTGCCTTCTTCGGGGTTGCATGAGTGGTCGTGTCAGGATGGGCTCATGACACTTCCCGTGCTGATCGACGTCGAAGAACTGTCCGCTCTCATCGAGGCCGGCGCTGCGCCGCGATTGCTCGATGTCCGATGGGCGCTGGGTGATTCGAACGGCGAGCAGCATTTTCGCGACGGCCATATTCCCGGTGCGGTATTCGTGAACCTCGACGAGGAACTTGCCTCGCCGCCGTCGCCGGACGAGGGGAGGCATCCGCTGCCGAGTCTCGAAGACCTGCATGCCGCGGCGCGTCGTTGGGGAATCGACGACGGTGATTCGGTGGTGCTCTACGACGCCACCGGCAACACGGCCGCGGCCCGTGGTTGGTGGCTGCTGCGGTGGGCCGGGCTCTCGGACGTCCGACTGCTCGACGGCGGGCTGCAGGCCTGGGAGTCCGCAGGACTGCCGTTGGCGGCCGGTATCGGCGAGTCCGTCAGCCCGGGCAACGTGACTTTCACCGGCGGCAACATGCCGACTGTCGACATCGACGGTGTCGGCAACTGGACGAGCGAGGGCGGTGTCCTTCTCGACGCCCGAGCCGGGGAGCGGTACCGCGGCGAGGTCGAGCCGATGGATCCCGTCGCAGGGCACATCCCCGGTGCGGTGAACGCGCCGACCGCCGAGAACATCACCGGCGACGGGCGATTCCTGGATACGACCCACCTGCGTGAGCGATTCGCCGGACTGGGCGTCGGAGACAAGGTGGCGGTGTACTGCGGATCCGGAGTGACTGCAGCGCACGAGATCGCGGCGCTCGCGATCGCCGGCTACGACGCGACGCTGTTCCCGGGCTCGTGGTCACAGTGGTCCAACGACAGCACTCGCGCCGTCGACACCGGAGCCTGAGTCAGCTCTTGGTGCGATCGATGAATGACGGCACGAGAAACCACAGCGCCGTGAACATGATCGCGGCGCACGCTGCCAAAACCTTTGCGGCAACTCCGCCGACGGCGACCTCGGCGATCAACAGGACCGTGCCGGTCATGGAGGCGGCCAGAAAGGCTATGCCGCACAGGGCGAATCGGTTGGCCACGGGCAATATGTTCTCGCGGTGCCCACGGCGGAAAAGCATGCGATGCCAGACCGCGGGTGCCATCAGGAACCCGAACGAGATGGCAACAAGGATCACCGTCACCAAGTGGATGCCGCGGATGTACGCCGACGCTTCCTCGTAGCGTTCGGTGAATGCCACGGCCAGCAGGAAGGCAAACAGGATCTGCACACCAGAGAGCGCGACGCGCAGCTCTTGCAACAACTCGTTGAAGTTCCGTGCGAGTTGTTGAGGTGGAGTCTCCCCGGTCTCGTTCACGGCGACGTGGTTCCTACGCCCGTGAGTATTCCGACGCTCGCTGGATCTGCTCCGCGCTCGGACGCACGCCGGTGTAGAGCACGAACTGCTCGGCGGCCTGAAGGGCAATGACCGACGCTCCCGTGATCGCCGTCTTGCCGAGTTCGGTCGCCAACGCGATCAGTGGCGTGTTCGCAGGCATCGCGACGACGTCGAAGACGACATCGGCGGCGCGCACTGCGTGTTCGGGGAACGACAGTGCATCTGCTTCTGCGCCGCCGGACATACCGATCGGAGTGGCGTTGATCAGCACACCGGGACGAAGCTCGCCGAGTTCGGCCTGCCAGTCGAAGCCGTACTGCTTCGCGAGCGACGACCCCACTTGCTGGTTGCGGGCGATCACGGTGACGTCGGTGAATCCGGTGTCGCGCACCGCGGCGACGACTGCTTTTGCCATGCCACCGCTGCCGGCGACAGCGACGGACAGGCTCGTGTCGACGTTGTTGTCACGCAGTAGATCGGCCACCGCCTGATAGTCGGTGTTGTAGGCGTGCAGCACTCCGGACTCGTTGACGATCGTGTTGACGGAGTCGATGGCGCTGGCCGAATCATGCATGACGTCGATGTGCTCGATGACCTGTTCCTTGAACGGCATCGACACCCCACAGCCTCGAATCCCGAGTGCTCGTATGCCGGCGATCGCGGCTGGCACGTCTTCGGTGGTGAAGGCTTTGTAGACGAAGTTCAAGCCCAATTCTTCGTAGAGGTAATTGTGAAATCTGGTGCCGATGTTGCTCGGTCGCCCGGAGAGCGACATGCACAGGAGCGTGTCCTTGTTGAGGTCGACGGTCATCGTTCCCACTCTAATCGCGAGTTCGGAGTAGTTCTTGATGGAGGAGTGCACCCATCCGGATGGCCCGCAGCGCCGAATGTCGGGTATCCGATCGAAGCACCACTCGCACCGACAGAGCCGAGACGACATGGTCACACAGAACATCGACGAGCACCCGAGCACCGAATCTCGTCCACCGCGTCGTAGATGGGCTGCTCACGCGATCTCCGGGGTCTTGGCCGCGGCTGTCGTCCTGGGCGTCGGTGAACTGGTTGCGTTGCCGATCAACCCGGACGCGTCGCCCTTCTACGCGGTAGGTGCGACTACCGTCGACCGAACGCCGGCGTGGGCTCGCGAGTTCGCGATCGACACTTTCGGTACCAATGACAAGCCGGCGCTGTTCATCGGAATGTCGATCTTGATCGTTCTGCTCGGTGCGGTGGCCGGGCTCCTGGAACGGCGACGCCGCCCGATCGGCAGCGTCATTCTCGTTCTTCTGGGCGCGGTTGGTGTGTATGCGGCGATGCAGCGGCCGACTGCCGATGCGATGTACGTGTTCCCGACGCTGGTCGGTGTGGTGGCGGGCGTCGCAACCTTGCGATTGCTGATCACACAGCTGGAGGTGCCGCTCTCGCCTGGCGTCGCCGACTCGTGGTTGCCTCGTCGTCAGTTCCTTCTGCTGGCAGGTGCGGCGTTGGCAGTGGCTGCGGCAGCGGGTGCGGCCGGGAAGTTCGTGGGGCAGAGAATCGCCGGAGCAGTAGCGAATCGTGAAGATTTTGTCGTGCCCACCGCCGCTGACCCGGCGCCGCCGATTCCGGCGGGTGCGGACATCGCGATTTCGGGTGCATCGACGTACATCACGCCCAACGACGACTTCTACCGAATCGACACGGCTCTCCTCGTTCCGCAATTGACGACGGATTCGTGGGAACTGCGGATTCACGGAATGGTGGACCGGGAGATGACGTTGTCGTTCGACGATCTGGTGGCGCGAACGCCCATCGAGCGGGTCATCACGCTGACGTGTGTTTCCAACGAGGTGGGCGGCGTTCTGGCCGGAAACGCGAAGTGGATCGGTTATCCCATGAAGGACCTGCTCGACGAAGTCGGTGTCCATCCCGACGCCGACATGCTCCTCTCGACCAGCGTCGACGGCTTCACAGTCGGCACCCCGGTCGAGATAGTCACCGACGGCCGTGACGCGATTCTCGCCGTGGCGATGAACGGTGAGCCGTTGCCGTTCGAGCACGGCTATCCCGTTCGGCAGGTCGTTCCCGGTCTGTACGGTTTCGTCTCCGCCACCAAGTGGGTGACGGAGTGGGAACTCACGCGTTTCGACAAGGTCGAGGCCTATTGGACCCAGCGCGGTTGGGGCGCGCAGGCACCGATCAAGACGTCCTCGCGTATTGAGGTACCGGCAGCTTTGGCGCCGATCGAGCCGGGCCAGGTGCTGGTGGCGGGAACGGCCTGGGCTCAGCATCGCGGGATCGAGAAGGTCGAGGTTCGCGTCGACAACGGTGAATGGCAACCGGCGACGCTGGCTCAGGAGTACTCGATCGACACGTGGCGTCAATGGTCCTGGATGTGGGACGCGGGCTCAGGCTTGCACACGGTGCAGGTCAGAGCGACGGACTTGGACGGGAACGTTCAGGTGGAAGAGCGCACTCCGCCGATTCCCGGTGGCGCCACGGGATGGCACACCAGGTCGTTCACCGTGAAGTGACGTCGGAATCCGAATGAGGTTCGGTATACAGACGAACAACGCGCTGAGCCATCCATCCGGCGATCAGGGTTCGCAGGCCGAAGTCGAAGGTGTCGTCGGTTCGCAGTGGGGTCTTAGCCTCGCGCGTGACCTCGCTCGGGTTGGAGGGTTGAGTCCACGCGACATCCGGCGTCGAGAGTTTCACCACGGATCCGAGCACCAGACTGTCCAGCGTGGAGATTGCGTGACGAGTGTCGGTCGAATCGAAACCCCCGTCCGAAAATGCCTGAACCAGTGCAGTATCGATAGCAAAAGTTACCTCGGTGCGGACGCTGCGTGTCATGAGCAGCGGGATGAGGCGCCAGTGCTCGACCGCAGCTCGGCGATAGGCCCACCCCCACGCGCTGATCCGTTCGCTCCACCCTGCCGGTGGGTGGGGGACAGAGATCGACGACATCACGCGGATGCGCATGAGTTCGACGATCTCGGATCGACCCGAAATATGTGTGTAGAGCGAAGACGGAGTCACGTTCAATTGCTTGGCGATCCCGGGCATGGTGAAGTCGCCGGTCGCGTCGACAGCATCCAGAGCCGCGTCGGTGATGTTTCGCGTGGACAGTATCGGCTGGGTGGGACGCGGCATCGATTCTCCTGGTGAGGGATTCGTCAGCAATCTCGGACTTCATCGAGTGATGACAACTCCTTGATTTCGGGAGCCGATATGCATCATACTAACCGAACCCTATTCGGTATGTCGGCGGAATCTTCCGGCGATCGGTACACGTCGGAGGAACATTCAATATGTCTGTCGTATGGCTGACCGGTGCAACGATCATCGACGGGACGGGCGCCGACCCGATCGAGAACTGCGCTGTTGCTGTGGAAAACGGGCGCATCAGTGCACTCGGTGGCACGCCACTCACGGGGGCGGAGGTGCTGGACTGCACCGGGCTGACAATCACGCCCGGCCTCATCGACGCACACGTTCATCTCGGTGGATCGAGCGATCTCGCACCGAGCCTGCGGCGTCAGATCTCGGTAGCCGAGCTCGCTGCAGACATGTTCGCGACCTGCGCATCGACCCTCGACGGGGGATTCACCACTGTTCGTGACTGCGGCGGAATCGACGGTGGACTCGCCGGAGTTGTCGCCTCGGGCAAGATTCCGGGTCCGCGGATCATTCAGTGCGGCCCGATCCAGTGCCAGACCGGTGGACACGGACACCTGGCGGCCGAATGGGAGCCGACTTCGGACTGGTCCGATCATGACATCCCCGGATTACGGTGTATGTCTCTGCTTTCCGACGGTCCGCACGAAATGCGAAAGAACGTTCGCGAGACGTTCCGCAGGGGTGCGGACTTCCTCAAACTGTGTGTTACCGGGGGAGTGGTATCCACTCATGACAAGCTCACCGATACCCAGTTCACGGTCGACGAGATCGAAGTTGCCGTCGAGGAAGCCAATGCGCGCGGTACCTATGTCACGGTGCATGCCCACAACAACGAGGGAATCCGAAACGCTGTCACTGCCGGCGCGAAATGCGTCGAGCACGGCTCAGGTATCGACGACGAGACTGCCAAGTTGATGGCCGAGCACGACGTCGCGTTGGTGCCGACGTTGGCTGTGGTGCAGGCGCTCTCGGACAGCGCGGCGTCAGCAGGTCTACCCGAATCGATTTCGGCTCGGATCGGCCAGATGATGCAGGGTCAGATCGACGGGCTTCTTGCTGCTCGAAATGCCGGCGTCAGAGTGGGATTGGGATCGGACCTCATCGGTACCGATCAAACGGGCCGGGGAATGGAGCTAGTCCTGCGCGCCAAGGTCGAAACACCCATGGACGCATTGGTTTCCGCTACCCGGATCAACGCCGACATTCTCGGTATCGCCGACGAGGTCGGCACCATCGAAGTCGGCAAGTTCGCCGACCTCGTTGCCTTCCGCGGCAATCCGTTGACGGATCCCTCGATCTTTGCCGATCGTGAGCGGATCGCACTCGTCATCCAGAGTGGGCGAGTGGTGAAGGACGGCCGGTAGCTCAACAGCGAGTGGCGAGGTCCGTCAGGGCCGAATGATCAGCTCGGCTGACTGGTAAGCCATAGGAAATCGCGACGGTCAAGTACTTGCCGGCGTAAAAGCATCGGTACGCAGGATCGGGCGGCAACCACTCACTGGGCGTGCTGTCGCCTTTCGACTGGTTGTCGGGGCCGTTGACGGCCAACAGGTTCAGAGACATGTCGTTCGCGAACCTCATCCGCAACGCAGGAGTCCAGGAGTTCGCGCCGAAGTCCCAGGCCGCGGCGAGCGGGAAGACGTGGTCGATCTGGACGGACTTGGCCTGGCTGCGTTCGAATTCGATGCGATCTCCGGAGTACGGGTCGGTCATCGCGCCCGACAGTACGACGCAGTCACGTGTTCCTGGTTTGAACACCACGTCCGAGAGATCTTGGGCCAGAACGTTGTTGCGGGTATCGCACCCGTCGTGGCCACCTGGAGCGTCCTGGTCGTCGGACCAAGCGGGGCCGAAGACGCAGGCCTGGCCGTTACCGCAGCCGCGCTGGTATCCACCCGGATGTGGTCGGGTGTCGACAATCGCTGTCCGGGACAGCAACTCTTCCAGTTCCGATCGCGTGGGGCTGCCAGGGGCCGACTCGAGACGCTCGTCCCCGAACCATCCGCAGGACGCGACGAGACATACGAGCACGAGCGTCGACAGGATCGCAGATAACCGTGCAACCACCTGTGCCCCCGTCCGTCGTAGACGGTGATTCAACGCCGCCCGTCGTAGACCGTGATTGAACCATCGCGGGCCGACAGGAATCAGCCGAACTCGATCACCACTTTGCCGGCGGCATGGCCGTCTTCGACTGCAGCGAGCGCTTCCCCAGCGCGGGAGAATGGGTACCGCCCGGACACGGACGGGTCGAGGATCCCGTCGGCCACGAGCGCCGCGATCTCCGTGAATACTGCTGTAGTTCTTCGGCGTTCGACACCACCGCCGCCGAGTCGGCTCGCCGCCAGAGGATCGGCGATGCTCAGGATCGGTGCGTCCGGTCGGGCGAGCTCAGCGCCGCGAGTGAGAGTGTCCCCGCCGACCAGGTCGAAAACCGCGTCCACTCCGACTGGGGACAACGCGGACACGTCGTCTGCGAAGCCGTCCCCCGACGCAACCCAACGTGCTCCCGCTTCCTCGATCGCGGTTCTCTTGGACTCGCTCGCGACACCGATCACGTTGATACTCCGCGCCAGTGCAAGCGCGATCGTGCTGCGACCAACGCCGCCGCCGGCGCCGAGCAGCAGGAGTGTCGCCCCGGGTTTCAGACCGAGATCGTGGAGTGCGTCGTAGGCCGTTCCTGCCGCAACCGTCAGCACTGCGGCATCGGCCCAGGACACGGTGGGCGGTTTGTGTGCTGTCGAGGAGACGTTGAGCAATGTCGACGCGGCGTAGCCGCCGAAGCCGGTCGCGGTAGCGCCGAACACTTCGTCGCCGACCTCGAACTCGGTGACCCGCGGACCTACTCCGATGACAACACCGGATACTTCGCGGCCCAGAACCGCAGGCAGCGTCACCGGGACAGTGTCTTTTCGAGTACCCGCACGAACTTTCCAGTCAGCTGGGTTGACACCCGCCGCGCGGACCGAGACCAGCAGTTGGCCGGCACCGGGCGGGGGCAAGGTGACGTCGAAGTAGGACTGTGTGTCCGGTCCGCCGTACTCGGTGAAGCCGTATGCCAAAGTCACCCATATAGAACTACCATGTGACCAGGGCATTCGCAACGATTGGAAGGTACCAGCCATGGCGTCGATTGATGGAGCAGTCATCTACTGTCGCGTGTCCAGTGACCAGTCTGGCCGTGCGCGGTCGGTATCGGAGCAGGAAGCCGATTGCAAGCGCACGTGTGAGGCCGAAGGGTGGCCGCTGATAGAAGTTGTGCGCGACAATGACGTAGGCGCGTCTCGTTACTCCCAGGGCATTCGTCCGGGCTTTCTGCGTCTGCGGGAACTGCTGCAGCGCGGTGTGGTCTTGGTGTCCTGGGAGTCGTCCCGGATCACGCGCAAGCTCGGTGAGTTCGCAGAGCTACGGGATTTCTGCGCAGACCTCGGCGTGCAGTGGTTCGTCGGCGGGCGGTTGTACGACTTGAACGAGCCGAACGATAACTACATGCTCGGTATCGCGGCTCAGAATGCCGAACTAGAGGTAGCGCTGTCGCGCAAGCGAATCATGCGGGCGAAGGATCGGACCGCTGCCACAGGGACACACAACGGGTGGATGCCCTTCGGATATGTGCGCGGCCCCGATGGTTGGACTGTGGACCCGGAAGCCGCGCCGATCGTCCAAGAGGCGGTGCGCCGACTGCTGGCGGGTGATTCACTGCGAAGCCTGGCAAGAGAGTTCGCAGAGCGCGGAGTGCCCGCGCCTAGTCGTGGTGTCGGCAGGCAGGGGAGTGGTTGGGCGAAGATCGGCGGCAAGGGCTTACGTTCGATGGTCCTGAGTCCGACCTATGCCGGAATCCACGTGCGTCGGCGTCACGACAAGCAAACCGGCGAACGGGTCGAGGTCTCACGCACACAGGGCGATTGGGAAGCGCTGATAACCGAAGGCGAACATGCTCGACTGGTTGCCATGCTCACCGATCCCTCACGTTCTCGCACCTGGGGAAGCCAAGTAACGCACCTACTTTCGGGCATAGCTACCTGTGAGGTGTGCGGCAAGGGAGTCAAGCACTCCAATATGAAGTCAGACCTTCGGCCTCGATACCGTTGCCCGGACAGTCACGTGAAGCGCGCTGCAGACGAGCTGGATAAGCATGTGGAATCGGCTGTAGTGGAGTTCTTTTCGGATCACGTGCGGGCTGCCGCTGCTATGTATGGGGATGACGAAGCGGCCAGAAAAGCTGCCGAATTGGCCCGCGAGCTAAGACAGCAACTCGACGCTGAAATTCTGGAGCTGACCAATGCCGACATCTCGGCCTCCACAAGGGCGCGCATGGCAGAGCAGATGGAACGGTCATTGCTGCCGAAGATCGAAGCCGCCGAAGCCAAAGCCCGCCAGGTCGGTAATCCGGTATTGCAGAAATTCGCTAATGGAAACACTAAAGAGATATGGGAATCGCTTTCCATTCTCGATAAAAGAGAAGTCGTGAGGGAATGCCTCAAAGTGACCATTCTGAGAGTAAAAGTGCGCAATCCGCGTAGAGTGTTCGACCCCGACACTGTGGAAATATCGGCAAGAAAAACAATTCCGATAGACGCCGATTGGTGGACGAAAGAATAGTAGGTCGATCCATTCTTTTGCCATTCCTGGCGCGAATCTTGACTCACTTTAGCGGTGCCTCGGCGGGCCGATTCTCGTCGTCCGGTGGCAGATTCTCGTTTGGACCCTGTTTCGGGCCACATGCACGCCGTCAATAACGCTCTGAACTGCGGTTATGCAAAGTAGTTGAAGATTTCAACTTAGAGGGAGAAGCGATCGGAGGCAGGGTCAGGGAGTGCCTGACAGCGATAGGCAAATGGATGACCCCCCTACCCATGCCGGACGGGCACCATTCTTTTGGGTACGGTCCTACCGAATTCACTAAAGAGAGAATTGATGTAGAGTCGTGGATATCCAAAGGAATTAATCGCGTTAGTGCGGTGTTATCCGAATGGATATCGTCACCTACTGGAAGGGGTGAACACAGTGACAACTACAGCGATAAGCGACTGGAGCGCGTTGGTACGGCAGGAATTGCCACTGGGAGCCACAGTGCGCAAGGCTGGTTGGTTGGCACTTCGAGCTTGCATAGGCTTGACGGTGGTCAGCTTCGCTCTCACTGCAGGTCTCGTGCTGGCTGTGCTGGTCGTCGTCGGCAGCTTGGTGCGCAATGGTCCAGCGATCGTAGGCAATGGAGTGCAGTGTGACGTGAGGAAGCTTCGAACGAGAGACATGAGTTGCAGTCATGCATGGTCAGCATTGGGCAACGTGCTGATGGCAGTGCATCGTTGGGTGGTAGGTAGCAGCAAGGCATAGCATGCAGTGTCATGGT
>NZ_CAURKP010000119.1:0-16644 GCF_963525155.1 uncultured Rhodococcus sp. | reverse complement strand
CCGAAGATGAGACTCTTCGGTGTGGTTGTGGTCGCAATGGCTGGAGCACTCGTGGTGAGTGGATGCTCGTCGGGAAGTGAAGCGGCCGTCCCGACAGACCCGGTTGCATTCTCCGAGACCGTCACCGTCGACGCCGTGACCGGGCATCTGGAGCAACTCGAGAAGATCGCCGCCAACAACGAGGGCAATCGATCGGCCGGTACCCCCGGCTATGACGCCAGTGTCGACTACGTGGCAAACCTGCTCGAAGACAAGGGTTTCGAGGTCAGCACCCCGGAATTCGACTTCAGCTCCTTCGATCCCGGCACCGAATCCCTGAAAGCCGCTGACGGCTCCGATGTTCCGGTGCGGGCGCTGACATATTCCACCTCCACGGGACCGACCGGAATCACGGCGCGTCTGGTGGCGATTCCCGCCGACGAGACCCCCGGTTGCGAGGCCACCGACTACGACGGCCGCGACGTGAACGGTGCAATCGTGCTGGTCACCCGTGGAGTGTGCCCGTTCGGCGACAAGCAGAAGATCGCCGCTGACCGCGGCGCGGCAGCGCTGTTGGTTGCCAACAACGAGGACGCAATGCTGGGCGGGGCAACCTTGGGTGAACCCGAAGACGCCCGCATTCCGACCGGCGGGGTGAGTAAGGCGTCGGGCGAGGCTCTTGCCGCAGCGCCCGGAGACCTCACGCTGATTCTCGACACGTCGACGGAAACGACGAAGTCGCGCAACGTGATTGCGCAGACCAAGACCGGCGCGACCGACAACGTGGTTGTCGTGGGCGCCCACCTCGACAGCGTGCCGGAAGGTCCCGGAATCAACGACAACGGAAGCGGTACCGCAGCCGTGCTCGAAACCGCGCTGCAGATGGGAAGCTCACCGAGCATCGAAAATGCCGTGCGTTTCGCTTTCTGGGGAGCGGAAGAAGTGGGATTGGTCGGCTCCACGCGCTACGTCGAGGGTCTGAGCGATCAGGAACGGGCCGACATCGCCCTGTACCTGAATTTCGACATGCTCGGTTCGCCCAACGCCGGATACCTGGCTTACGACGGCGACAACTCGGATGCCGTCGGGGAGGGGCCCGGGCCCGAGGGGTCGGCGGGCATCGAGCGCACCTTCGTCGATTTTCTCGCCGGGCGAGGGATTGCGGCGGACGGAACGGACTTCGACGGGCGCTCCGACTACGGCCCGTTCATCGAGATCGGGATTCCGGCGGGTGGCGTGTTCAGCGGCGCGGACGAGCGCAAGACGCCGGCACAGGCCGAGAAGTGGGGCGGAGAAGCGGAGGAGACCTTCGACCCGAACTACCACAGTGCCCAGGACAACCTCGCGAACATCGATCGCGAAGCGCTCGCTGCCAACGCTTCTGCAGTAGCCTTCGGAGTTGCGACGTATGCCCAGGATTTGAGCGGGCCGAACGGAGTTCCCGTCGGCGATGCCCGGACACAGGCCAGAACCGAATGATCGACTGACCGAATGATCGACTGTGCGAGCGACCAGGAGGCCACTGTGCGAGAACGGCGGCAGCACACTGTCTGTAACTCTGAGTTACGCTTGAGTTATGGCTGATCTGTCCCCGGAGAACACCGACACGGCAGGTGCTTCTTCCTCCTCGGTTCGAGGCGTCGTCGACGTCGTCTTGAACTCTGCGGCAGAACTGAACCGTCGGCAGCAGCTCATCGACGCGCTACGACGCCTCAGGCGGGCACTACCCGGTGATCCAGGGTTTGGGGATCCGCTCTCGCTCGCCGGCCCCGGCGGTGCCCGCGCCGTGGCGCGCGTCGCTGACAGATTGCTCGATCAGAAGCCGGCAGCCACTCGCGAAGTGAGCCTCGGAGCACTGCAGGTGTGGCAGGCAGCGCTGGAAAAGATGGGCCGCGGACGTGGCGATCAAGAACTGACCATCGTCTTCACCGATCTGGTGGGCTTCTCCACCTGGTCGCTCGCAGCCGGTGACGGCGCGACGCTGACCCTTCTGCGTGCGGTGGCGCAGGCCGTGGAAACTCCGATCACCGACAACGGCGGACACGTCGTCAAACGGATGGGCGACGGTCTGATGGCAGTGTTCATTCGCCCGGATGCGGCTTTGAAGGCGGTGTTCACCGCGCAGGACGCGCTCGCGGAAGTCGATCTCGACGGATACACCCCGCGCATGCGCGTCGGCCTACACACGGGTACCCCGCGTCAGATCGGTGACGACTGGCTCGGCGTCGACGTGACCATCGCCGCCCGGATGATGGGCTTGGGCGGCGACGGCAACGTCATGATGTCGGCGACAACTCTCGAGGAACTCGAAGCCGGCACCCTGGAGGATCTCGATCTCACGATCCGGCCATGGCGGCGAGGGTTTTTCGCGACCACGCCCAACGGAGTTCCCGTCGACCTGGGAATCTGGCGCGTGCGCCGGAACTAGCGCCCTGGACCTCGAGCGCTAGACCTGGAGCCGCCAGAGCGGGGACACCGGACCGTGTCCCGCGCCGAGGTCGTACGACGCCTCGAGGCACTTGGTCACCCACTCCTTGCCGAACGCCACCGCGTCCGGAACGGAATAGCCGTGTGCGAGAGCGCAAGTGATCGCAGCAGCCAGCGTGTCTCCGCCGCCGTGATCGTTGCCGGTGTCGATCCGGGCACTGCTGAATTCGAGGAAACGGTCGCCGTCGAACAACAGGTCGGTGGACAACTCCGAAGTACGAAGGTGGCCACCCTTGACGATGGACCATTGAGCGCCGAGCGCATGCAGCGCTTCTGCCGCTTGGCGGGCGCTCTTGTCGTCGACGACCTCGATACCGGTGATCAACCGAACCTCGTCGAGGTTCGGAGTGACCACCGTGGCTGCCGGAATCAAGGTGTTGCGGACCGCGTCGAGAGCTTCTTCGTGCAACAGCGGATCGCCGTGCATCGACGCGCACACCGGGTCGACCACGAGCGGAATCGGACGGTCGCGGCCGATCCCAACCTCGGCGGCAACCGCGGCCACCGCTTCGATGATCGTCGTCGACGCGAGCATTCCCGTCTTCGCCGCACCGACGCCGATGTCCGAGACCACGACGCGCACCTGGTCGGCGACGATCTCCGGCGGAATCTCGTGGAATCCGCTGACTCCCACCGAATTCTGGACCGTCACTGCGGCGACGGCCACGCAGGCGTGCACTCCGCACATCGCCATCGTGCGGGAATCGGCTTGAATGCCGGCTCCGCCACCGGAGTCGGTTCCGGCGATGGTCAATGCCCGAATCGGGGTCTGTCCGGCGGGGGTCAGGGGCAGCAGCTTCACGACGACGAGCCTACCGATCGGACCTGGGGAAACGGCAGCTCGGTCCCACCTCTCGCGGGAACGACGGCGCGAACTGCGATTGCGATCCGGTCGTTCCCGGTGCAAAAATTGGTCGAACCCGGGACAGCGTCGTCGGTAGCTGATTCTATGAGTGGCATGGATCACAGTTATGGAGAGCGTGCGAACGCAGCTGTCGCCGATCGCGCAGGTGCACATCGTGCCGTGGAGGTCGCCGCAATGAACGACATCGAAAATTCGAAAACCGGAACCTCACCGGAAGTCACGCTCGTGGACAATCCGTCGCACGAACGATTCGAACTGCTCTCCGACGACGAGTTGGTCGGCATCCTCGGATACCGCGACGAAGACGAGATTTCGGGGAGCGGAGCCGAAGCGGGCGACGTGGTTGCGTACATGCATACCGTTGTCAAAGAGGAGTACGGCGGGCAGGGACTGGCAGCCGTACTCGTGCAGTTCGCAATGGACTGCGCCCGTGAACGTGAATGGTCGGTACGGCCCGTGTGTACCTATGTTCAGCGGTACCTCGGCGAGCATCCCGAGTATCTGGAACTGCTCGTCGAGGACTAGAAGCCCGAGGGTGCAAACAGACGATCAGGCTCCGAGATTCACGATCACCCGAGATTCACGATCACCCGAGATTCACGATCACCGGAGCGTGATCGCTGGCGCCCTTGCCTTTTCGCTCGTTTCGATCGATCTCGGCCGCCTCGACGCGAGCTGCGAAGGCCGGGGAGCCGAGGATGAAGTCGATTCGCATGCCCTGCTTCTTCGGGAAGCGAAGCTGCGTGTAATCCCAGTACGTGTACACGCCGGGACCGGGTGTGTACGGGCGAACTACGTCCGCGAACCCGGACTCGGTGAAGGCGGTGAACGCAGCTCGTTCCGGCTCCGACGTGTGGGTCTTGCCCTCGAAGAAAGCGGGATCCCACACGTCGTCGTCCGTGGGAGCGACGTTCCAGTCGCCGACCAGGGCGATCTGCGCGTCGGGATCCTGCTTGAGCCAGCCCTCCGCGTCGTCGCGCAGTTTGGCCAGCCAATCCAGCTTGTAGGCGTAATGCGGGTCTTCCAGCTCACGGCCGTTGGGGACGTACAGGCTCCACACCCGCACACCGCCGCAGGTGGCACCGATCGCACGTGCCTCGCGGACCGGGTCTGCCTCGGGGTCCTTGTCGAATCCGGGCTGATCCTCGAATCCGATCTGCACGTCGTCCAAGCCGACGCGGGAAGCGATGGCGACACCGTTCCACTGGCTCAACCCGACGTGGGCGACCTCGTAGCCGATTTCCTTGAAGCGTTCGTACGGAAACTGCTCGTCCTTGCACTTGGTTTCCTGCATTGCCAGGACGTCGACGTCGGATCGACCGAGCCAGTCGATGATCCTGTCGGTACGGGCACGGACGGAGTTGACGTTCCAGGTAGCGATGCGCACGAGGGCAAGCCTAGCGTCAGCCGCCGACAGGATCGGTGGCGTATCGGTAGCGGTGGTGTTCGACGAATCCGAGCTGCTCGTAGAGCGCGATCGCCGCGAAGTTGTCCGCCGAAACCTGGAGGTACGCGTGCGTCGCACCGTTCTCACGACCCCAGGAGAGTAAATCTCCGCAGATCAGCGACCCGATTCCGTGACGACGGTGTTCAGGGGCGACGTGAATGCCGGTCAGTCCTACCCAGCGTTTGTGGTCGGGTGCCTCGGTGAGCGCAGCGCGCCCGATGGCAAGCGTCGTGTCGGTGTTTCCGATCGCGCCGAAAGTTGCAGTGCCCACGACAGCCGTGAGGACCGCCTCGACGTACGCCGGATCGCCGTGGGCGTCGTACATCGACACCCAGTTGTGGTCGGGGCGGTCGGCGAACGAGGTGACCGGAGGACCGAGCGGCAGCGTGACATTGCCCAGATCGGCGGCCATCACGATGGTTTCCTTCTCGCTGGTCCACCCGTCCGGAGCGGTGCCGAGTCGATCGGGGAGGAGCAGCAGGGTCGGCAGTCCGCGGTCACCGAACCACTGGCGTATCCGCTCGATGGTGCTCGCGTCGAAGCCGGCAACCGCCCCCGCACCACCGAGCGGCAAAGCCGAATTGGCGCGGCCGGTGACACCGTGACCGGCGCGCAGCAACCAACCGTCGATCCACGCCTGCTCGACTCCCGGCCACGCCGCCGCAGCAGCCGTTTCGAGGTTTCGAATCTCGCCGATGCGAATCGGGCGGGCCGAGAGACTCTTGAGCGCGATCACCTGATCGGCGGAGACCTGGACCAGCCGACCGTCGCCGGCGCGGACGGCGATGGGATCGGCGCCCTCGAGGATGCCGATGACGTCGGTCATGGGATGCGAATAGCCGGGTGGGAGCTTGTATCGCAAAACCACCCGGCTACCGATCGAAATGTTGCCGTTCAGAGCAGAATTCTCAGTCTTCGTAATCGTCGTCGTCGTGACCGAACGGATCGTCGACGGTCCCCGGCGTCCAGGTCAGACCGGGCTTGCCCCAACCGGAACGCTTGATGATCTTCTTGGCAGCGCGCGCGTTGCGGCCGATCAGTACGTCCGTGTAGAGGAAACCGTCGAGATGCCCGGTCTCGTGCTGGAGCATCCGTGCGAAGAATCCGGTGCCCTCGACCTCGATCGGGTTGCCGTCGGCGTCGGTGCCGGTGACCTTCGCCCAATCGGCGCGGCCCGTCGGGAACTGCTCGCCGGGAACGGAAAGGCAACCCTCGAAGTCTTCTTCCGGGTCGGGCATCGTCTGGGGGATTTCGGACGTCTCGAGTACCGGGTTCACGACGACGCCGCGTCGACGCTCGCTGCTGCGGTCGTCACCGGGGCAGTCGTAGACGAAGACTCGCAGTGGAACACCGACCTGATTGGCCGCCAGACCGACGCCGTTGGCAGCGTCCATCGTCTCGTACATGTCTGCGATCAGTTCGGCGATCTCGGCCGGGGACTGAGTGACCGGCTCTGTCGCCTTGTGCAGTACCGGGTCGCCGACGATTCGGATGGGGAGGATAGCCATGCGGACAAGGATAGTGCGGCGCGCCCGCGTAGTTATCACGGCCCGCACACTCGATCATGGTTCAATGGTTGCTGAAGAACAGCGATGTAATTCGTTGCTCGGTCGGAACGTGGGCCGCGGGGGAAATTGTGAGTTACCTTCGGGCCAGGGGACCGAGAAACTCACGGCCGCGAGAATTCGGTCGGAAAAAGAACACCGGGCATACGAGTCTCGCTGACGCCGAGCACAGCAGTCGAGGAGTGACATGGACGGCGCAACCGCGCGTAGTCGGAACCAGTCCGAAGGCACTGGCGCCGACGATTCCGTAGTAGATACAGCAGGCATGCACGAGGTCGGCGAAGACGGCCTCACCCGCCGGGAGCACGACATCCTCTCCTTCGAGCGCCAGTGGTGGAAGTACGCCGGTGCGAAGGAAGAAGCCATCAAGGAGTTGTTCGACATGTCGGCAACCCGCTACTACCAGGTTCTCAACGCCTTGGTCGATCGCCCCGAATCCTTGGCGGCTGATCCCATGCTGGTCAAGCGCCTGCGTCGTCTGCGTGCCAGCCGTCAGAAGGCCAGGGCCGCCCGTCGCCTCGGCTTCGAGGTCACCTGAATCACGCGTACATATGATCGGGCTGTCCACGCACTGGCGATAAGGTCGACATCGTGAGTACCCCGAAAGAGCAGCCGTCCGGACCTCCGCTTCGCGCAATCGCCATGGTGTTGATCGCGTTGGCGATCGTGTTCATCGGTCTCGGAGCAGCCTCACTGGGTGGATCGAGCGACGGTGGATCGGGCGACGAGAACACCGCAGCAGAGCAGACCGAATCCTCGGCGCCTGCCACGACGAGCGCCCCCGCGCCGGCACCTGCCACTTCCAAGCCGGCAGCGACGACGCAACCCGCTTCGGGCGATACCACCACTACGTCGCGACCCTCGGGAACTGCGACGACCACGACTTCCAGCTCCGCGAGCGGCACCGACACGTCGAATGTCAGCGTTCGAGTTCTCAACAACAGCACCGTCTCCGGTCTGGCAGCAGGCACCGCCGAGGAATTGACGGCAGCAGGTTGGAACGTCGAGGAGACGGGTAACTACAGCGAGGGCACCGTCAGTACGACGACGGTGTATTACGGATCGTCCGCGGCGGGGAAGGCAGCGGCGCAGAAGATCGCGGCTGAACTCGGAGTCTCCGCAGAGCCTCGATTCGCCGGCATCGCGAACGCGTCACCTGGCGTGATCGTGATCGTGACCTCCAACTGACCGGTCGTGAAGGTGGAACTGACCCGTCGGTTCCAGCTACTACACGCGCCGTTATGATCAGAAGCACTTTCTCGCCACCTCAAAGGAGCGGTTCGATGGCCCCCAGCAGCACCCGGCGTATGTCCTGGCGCGTCGTTGCCCCTGTAGTCGCGATTGCCGCTTTCGGCTTGACCGCTTGCAGTAACAGCGAAGAGCCCAGCAGCGTCCCCGGCACGACTCCTCCGGTGTGGACCGGTGCAGCCGATCCCAGCGCGCACGAAAGCGCGGGCGGCCACGGTTCCGAGACGGCTCACGCCGGCGCTTCTGCCGAAACGGTCACCGCAACGCTGAACGGCACCGACGGCGCCAAGGTCGGAACGGTCACGTTCGCGCAGGAAGGTAGCGACGTCAAGGTCACCCTCGACGCCAAGGGCCTCACCCCCGGCTTCCATGGATTCCACGTCCACCAGGTCGCCAAGTGCGAGACCAATTCCGTTGCCCCCAGCGGCGGAGAGCCGGGTAACTTCCTCTCGGCAGGCGGACACTTCCAGGCCGAGGGTCACACGGGCCACCCGGCGAGCGGCGACCTCACTTCGGTTCAGGTCCTCGAAGACGGCACCGCCACGCTGGTCACCACCACCGATGCATTCACCGTCGACGAACTGGTCGCAAACGGTGGAACATCCGTCATGATCCACGCCGGAGCGGACAACTTCGGCAACATCCCGACGCGTTACGCGCCGGCACCGGACCAGCAGACCCTCGACACCGGTGACGCAGGCGGACGCGTTGCTTGCGGTGTCATCACCAAGAGCTGACAAACTCACCTGAGTTTTGCATCACTTCCGGCGACTACCACGCAGTAGCCAGCACGGTGTTTTTACCGACACTGTGATTGGATTCTCTGCGTGGTAGTTCCATTTCCAGGTTCGCCGCGCCCGACGCTGGGCGTGGAGTGGGAGATCGCGCTGGTCGATCGCAAGACCAGAGATCTCTCCAACACAGCAGCCGAGGTGTTTTCGGCGGTCGAAGAGCTTGCCGGCTCCGAAACCCCGCACATCACCAAGGAACTACTGCGAAATACCGTCGAACTCGTTACGGGTATTCATTCGACGGTCGGCGAGGCGATGAGTGATCTCGACAGGTCACTGGATCTGCTGCGTCGCGCCGCGAATCCGCTCGGCGTCGACCTCATCAGCGCGGGCACGCACCCGTTCGCGCAATGGTCGACTCAGTTGGTCACCCGGACGCCCGACTACGACGAGCTCATCGAACGCACGCAGTGGTGGGGTCGGCAAATGCTGATCTGGGGCGTGCACGTTCACGTGGGTGTCTCGTCCGCGGACCGCGTTTTCCCCATCATCAACGCACTGCTGCAGCGCTATCCGCATTTGCTGGCGCTGTCGGCATCCTCGCCGATGTGGGCCGGTGTCGACACCGGCTATGCGTCCAATCGAGCGTTGATGTTCCAGCAGCTCCCCACCGCAGGTCTTCCGTACCAGTTCGAGAACTGGGCCGAATACGAGTCGTTCATCGACGACCAGATGAAGACCGGTGTGATCACCAAGATCGGTGGCATGCACTGGGACATCCGTCCCGCGCCGAAGTGGGGAACCATCGAGGTCCGGGTGTTCGACGGCGTCTCGACGCGCGCCGAACTGGGTGCCCTCGTTGCTCTGGTCCACTGCCTCATCGTCGATCTGGACCGCAGACTGAGCGCCGGTGAGACTCTGCCGAACATGCAGCCGTGGCACGTCAAGGAAAACAAGTGGCGTGCAGCGAGATACGGACTGGACGCCGAGATCATCCTCGACTCCGACGCAAACGAGTGCCTCGTCACTGACGATCTGGATCGCCTGCTCGACGACTTGGCGCCGATCGCGGTCTCGCTCGGCTGCGCGGACGAGTTGGCGTCGGTGGCGGACATTCCCCGTCGCGGCGCGTCCTACCAGCGGCAACGTCGTGTCGCGGAAGCGACGGGCGGCGATCTGGTTGCGGTCGTCGACGCCTTGGTCGCAGAGTTGGGCACCTAGCAGGTTCACAGTGCGAATGGCTGTTTCGCGGACTGGAAATCCGGGCATACCAACCGTTTGTCCAGTGGGTGTCCATATTCAGTTCACACGCCGTTTACTATTGTCCGGTGTTGATAGACAGTTGGTCCCAACGAGGGGGCGCACCCGGACAGTCGGACCGTTCGTGGTCGAGTTCTCACCGACTCCTTCTGATCGGCACAGCAGCATTGACCGTGCTGGTCCTGGGCGTGCAGGCGTTCGCGTCGTACAAGGGCTATCTCGGTCCGGTGGAAAGCCTGTTCGGTGACTACTTCCTCGTTCCCCGCTCCGCGACCATGCCTTGGGTGGGCCTCGCTCTCGCGCTCGTCGGACTGAACAACAAAGAACGCATCTACGCGGTATCCGCGGCCGTTGTCATCGACGTGGTCGTCGGCGCGATCCGCTGGTTCTCGGGTGGACCGCTGACGATGGGCACCGGCGGCACCTGGGTACTGACGGCCATCGCGGTGTACGCGGTGTGGAAGTTGTCCGGCGAGCGTCGACTCAGCGTTCTGCACGGCGTCGCTCTCGGCGCGTTGCTCATCATCGCCGCCAAGGTTGCCGAGACGTGGCTGGAGATCACCATTCTCGTCGGCACCGACGTGTGGGACGAGTACGTGTTCCTCGCCGACCAGGCTCTCGGGAATCCGTCGTGGGTGATGGGCCAGATCGTCGACGCCATGGGCCCCGTCGGTGCAGCAGCCCTCGACTGGATCTACGTCGAACTACCCGTCGCGGTGATCGTGGTTGCTCTCTATCAAGTACGTAAGGGATGGCCGTCGCATCACCTGCTGCGCACGTTCCTGCTCATCGGGCTGATCGGCCCGATCTTCTACGTCCTGTTCCCGGTTGTCGGCCCGGTGTTCGCCTTCGGTCCGCGTGGGTTCGGATTCCAGATCGGTGACTACTGGCCGAACATCGTGCCCAACTTCGACTTCGCATCACCGTCGTCGCTGCCGTTCGACGACGCCGCACCGCGAAACTGCATGCCGAGCCTGCACACCGCGTGGGCAGTCGCGCTGTTCATCCACTCGCGCAGCGGACCGTGGTGGATTCGCAGCCTGGGATCGTTCTGGCTCGTTGCGACCCTGACCGCGACGCTCGGCTTCGGATTCCACTACGGCGTCGACCTCATTGCCGGTGCCGTCCTGTGCTTGACCCTCGATGCGGCGCTACGGGATCCGGAGCGCGGCTGGGGGTGGTTCCGAGTGCGTCTGTTGATCGGTGGCTCGGCACTCCTGGCGGGATTGTTGCTCTCGTACCGGTTCGCTGCGGTGCAGATGGCCGAGTACCCGGCGATCTTCGGGCCGCTGCTGATGGCTGTCCTGGTTCTGATGTCGGTGGCGTACTTCGCCACCTTCTTCGCCCGCCCCGGCACTGCTCTTGCGGTGTGGGGCGAGCGCGACGGCGAGTGGGATGCCGTTACAGGAGAGAGTCCGGGTCTTCCAGCTCGTTGATCTTCATGAGGTCGTCCTCTTCGCGCTGTTCGCGGTAGGCGACTCGGCCGACGCTGTGCGCGATCACGGGCGCCGTCAGCAGCGTGAAGATGCCCACCAGGACCAACATCCAGATGTCGACGCTCCCACGAAGCAGGAACACGGCGCCCATCAGGACCAAGATCAGTCCGACCACCTGAGGTTTCGTGGCCGCGTGCATACGACGCAGAGTGTCGGGGAAGCGAACGATTCCCACCGCGGCGGTCAGCGCGAGCAGCGCGCCGAGGAAGATGGAGATGGCCCCGATCGTGTCGAGGATGTTGCCGATCACTGGTCACTCACCCGGAAGCGCGCGACGGACACGGAACCGATGAAGCCGACCAGCGCCAGCGCGACGATCGCGGGAACGATGGTCGTGTCTTTGCTGTACGCGGCCCAGACCGCGAGTCCACACATCGAGACCGCGATGATCGTGTCCAGGGCGACGAGGCGGTCGAGTGAGCTCGGACCGTCGAGCAATCGGAACGTGGTCAGTACGGCGGCGATCAGCAGAATCACTCCGGAAATGATCAAGATCGTGGTGATGAACCCGTTCATGGTTGGTCCTCCTGCCGGGGTGCATCGAATTCGTAGTCGCGCTGGTGCCATGGGCTGGGTTGCCAGTCCGAATCACGTTCGAACGACGCGATGAACAACCGCTCGAGGTCCTCCACCGAGCGGTAGAACGCGCTGACGGCTTTCTGCGAGCCGACGTCGAGCACGTGGACGTAGACGATGCGTCGGTTCTGGTCGATCTCGAGAACCATCGTGCCGGGGATCAGGTTGAGAACGTCGATGCACAGCGTGAGAACCAGGTCGGACTTGATCCCGAGTTGGTACCGCAGAACTCCGGTGACCGGGGGCGGCGACGGGCGGATCGCCAGCCACGCGACCTGGATACTCGACTGGATCGCGTAGTACACGATCATCCACAACAGACGCAGAATCGACAGCAGATGTACCCGACCCTCGACCGGTACGCGGGGGAGGGGAAGCAGGACCATGATGATCAGGCCGACGGCGAGTCCGCCGAAGATGTTGCCGAAACTGATGTTGCCCCACAACAGGATCCATACGACCATCAGCCACAGCAGGATCCCGACGCGGAGTACCTGTTCGCGTTTCATCGCGGAGCCTCCTCGGTGTTCGGGGCCTCGGTATTCGGGACATCGGTACTGGGAGCTACAGCAGGGTCGTCTGCAGCGACGGGAGCTTCGTCGACCGGCACGGGCCGGTGGTTGCCGAGAACCGCGTCGATGTAGATGGACCGGTCCTGCAGGTCCTTCGCCGCTCTGTCGCTGATGTCGATGATCCGGCCCGCGAACACCGTCAGTGCCAGACCGACGATGACAAGTCCGACCGTCGGAATCAGCATGAAGAGCGGAATCTTGCCGACATCCTCGCGGTCGACGAACGCGATGTCCTCTTCGGACTCGTCGATCAACGCTGACGGGCTGACGTCGGCGAGGTCACCTTCGGGCGCGTCGGCCCGGGCTCGCCAGAAAGCCTTGGTCCACACGCGGGCGACGGCGTAGAGCGTCAGCAAGCTGGTGATCGTGCCGCCGGCAACGAGGATCCAAGCCAACGCGCTGGCGTCGGCCGCACCGGCCTGAAGGAGCGCGACCTTGCCGATGAAGCCCGAGAACGGCGGGATACCACCGAGATTCAGCGCCGGGATCAGGAAGACGATCGCGAGGATCGGGCTGGCCGCCGCCAGACCGCCGAGACGGCGCAGCGACGACGACCCGGCTTGTCGTTCGATCAGACCCACGACGAGGAAGAGCGTCGTCTGCACGATGATGTGGTGGGCGACGTAGTAGATCGCGCCGGACAACCCGGACGTCGTGGACAGTGCGATACCGAAGATCATGTAACCGATATGGCTGACCAGTGTGAACGAGAGCAGACGTTTGATGTCGCTCTGCGCGATGGCACCCATGATGCCGACCACCATCGTGAGCAGGCCGCACACCATCAGTACGTTGTCGAGTTCCCCTTGCGGGAACAGCAGTGAGTGCGCGCGGATGATCGCGTACACACCGACCTTGGTGAGCAACCCGGCGAAGACGGCGGTGATCGGTGCGGGCGCGGTCGGGTACGAGTCCGGTAGCCACGCGGACAGCGGGAAGACCGCGGCCTTGATGCCGAACGCCACGAGCAGGACAGCGAAGATGGCGGTTCGTGTGCCCGGCGGAATGTTGTCGAAGCGCAGGGCCATGTCGGCCATGTTGAGGGTGCCGGTCGCCGCGTAGGCGAAGGCGATGCCCGCCAGGAAGATCAGCGAGGACACCATCGAGACCATCACGTACGAGACACCGGCCCGGACGCGGTCGGCGCTGGCACCGAGCGTCAGGAGCACGAAACTCGCGGCGAGCAGAACCTCGAACCCGACGTAGAGGTTGAAGAGGTCACCGGCGAGGAACGCGTTGGAGATTCCGGCAGTCAATGCGAGATAGGTCGGCAGGAAGATCGAGACCGGCTGGGCCTCGCTGCCGTCGCGAATACCCTGACCGATCGCGTAGATCATGACCGCGAGCAACACCACCGACGAGACCACGAGCATCATCGCCGAGAGACGGTCGACCACGAGTGTGATGCCGATGGGGGAGTCCCAGCCGCCGACCTGAACGGCCGTCGTACCGTCGCGGTCGGCGAGGTAGAGCAGCAAGCCCGACACCGCGACGACGCCGACGAGCGCGATCAGTGTGATCACGCGCTGGAAACGAGGACGTCGGCCGACGACCAGCGTCGCAGCTGCGGCCAGCATCGGGATCAAGACGGGCAGGGGCGCAAGGGCTCCCATCAGGTTGTCCGAGATGGTCATGCGCCTCCACCTCCCTCGATCTTGGTCTGGCGAGCGTCTTTGCGTCGCTTCTCGGATTCCTTCTTACGAGCAAGGTCGGTGGCCCAGTCGGGTACCGGTTCGTCCTCGAAGTCGCCGTCGTGGAGGTCGTCGTAGCATTCGATGTCCTCGAGGTTGACCAGTTGTTCGAGGGGAATAGGGTTGCCGTCCTTGTCGAATGCGTCGCCGCCGATGCTCGGGGCACCGGTGACCGGGTCGTCGGAGCGGTCGTGGTCGGGAGCGTCGGCAGGCAGGCGACGCTTGAGAACCTTGGTGTCCTCGGGATCGTCCTCGACGGCGTCGGCGGTGTTGATCTTGTAAGACCGGTACGCCAGTGCCAGAACGAAGCCGGCGATACCCATCGTGATCACGATCGCCGTCAGGATCATGCCCTGGGCGAGCGGATCCGCTATTTCCTCGTGGACCGAATCTCGGCCGACGATGGGCGGATTCCCATCCGATCCACCGACGGTCAGGATCAAGAGGTTGATGGCGTTGCCGAATAGAAGTAGACCGAGCAGCATCCGAGTGATGCTTCGTTCGATCAGCAGGTAGACACCGGCCGACGTGAGGACGCCGATCAGGATCAGCATTCCGATGTTTGCGCTCATGGTGCTTTCACCTCGATTTCTGCGTCGAGGCGGGCGCCGAGACTTCGGAGTACGTCCAAGACCAGGCCGACCACGATGAGGTAGACGCCCAGGTCGAAGAACAGTGCGGTGACCAGTTTGACGTGGCCGATGAGCGGGAGTGTGAACTCGAAGACGGCGGACGAGAGCGCCGGGGCGCCGAGGAACAGCGACACCAGGGCGGTGCCCGCGGCCAGCGCCAAACCGAGGCCGAGAATCTTGCCCGCGTCGATGGGTACGGCTTCACCGAGTTCGTAGCGTCCGCCGGCGAGGTACCGAAGTACCAGCGCCAGTCCCGCCGTCAGGCCTCCGGCGAAACCGCCACCGGGGGCATTGTGACCGGAGAAGAAGAAGTAGATCGACAACACCATGATGGTCGGGAAGATCAACCTCGTGGTGACCTCGAGAACCAGCGAACGGTGTCGAGGATCGATGAGGTCTCCGCCGCGCAACCACGTCGTGTCCGAGTTGGCAGCTGCCTTGTCGACGATGACGGAGGGGGCGTCCGCGACGCGCGGCGCGATACCGAACCGGCGGTTGCGGAAGACGAGGCTGGCGACGCCTGTCGCAGCTACCAGCAGCACCGAGATCTCACCGAGGGTGTCCCATGCGCGGATGTCGACGAGTAGGACGTTGACGACGTTCTTGCCGTTGCCCAGGTCGTAGGCAGCGTCGGGAAGCAGCTCGTAGATCGGACGAGTGTTTCGGGCATTGGTCGCGAAGGCCGCGATGGTGGTGACGGTGATACCGACGGCGACAGCGAGTGCGGCACGCGGCCACTTGAAGCCGATCGCCTTGCTCTCGTCGACTTCGGCGGGGAACTTCCGGAGCACGAGCACGAAGATCACCAGTGTCAGTGTCTCGACGAGGAACTGGGTCAGCGCGAGGTCGGGTGCGCCGTGCAGCGCGAACAACACGCCGCAGCCGTAGCCGGTGAGTCCGACGAGGATGACGCTGGCGAGTCGGTTGCGCATCAGCGTCGCGGCGATGGCGGCCGAGATCATCATCAGCGCGATAGTGAACTGGATAGGTGAATCCCACATCCGAAGGTCGACTCCGCCGCCATCGGTGTCGATGATCAGCAGGAACAGCGGCACAACGACCAGCGTCGCGAGAATCGTCGACTGTGTGCGGGGGAGCGAACCACGCTGAGTGGCACCGGTCAGGCGCATCGAGATGGTGTCCATGCCGCGCAGGGTCGCGTCGTAGATACGGTCGGCGTTGCCGAGCGGCGGGTGCTCGAAGTGCAGTCGGCTGATCTGACGCTGCGCGATGTAGAGCGCGATGCCGCCGGCGATGACGATGCAGGTGAGCAGCAGCGGAGTGTTGAATCCGTGCCACAGCGCGAGGTGGTAGTCGGCGTGAGGTCCGGGGGCCAGTGTGGTGGAGTACGGGGTCAGCAGCTTCTCGAGCTGGGGCGAGAGAATGCCGGCGGCCAGACCGAGAACAGCGAGCAGGCCGGGCGCGAACAGGAACAGCCAACCCGGCTTGTGCATCTTGCTCACGGCTGGGCTGGGCTTGCTCAGGGTCTTACGTCCGAAGGCGCCCCAGATGAAGCGGACGCTGTAGCCGACGGTGAGGATCGAGCCCAACACGATCACCGTGACGACGGCGATGGACGACCAGTGGCCGAGCGCGTTCGTTTCGAGCACCGATTCGAGTGCGGCTTCCTTGCCGACGAATCCGAGTAGCGGTGGCAGACCGGCCATGCTGGCGGCAGCGAGGCTCGCGATGATCGCGAGAGCGGGTGCCGCTTTACCCAGGTGAGCAAGTTTGCGCAGGTCACGGGTACCGGTCGTGTGATCGATGATGCCAACGACCATGAAGAGTGCGGCCTTGAACATCGCGTGCGCCACGACCATCGTCATGCCGGCCAGGGCGGCGTCACGCGTGCCGATGCCGACCAGGACCATCATGAAGCCGAGTTGGCTGACGGTTCCGAAGGCGAGGACGAGTTTGAGGTCGTACGCGCGCATGGCTCGCCAACCGGCGAGGATCATCGACAGCAGACCCAAACTGATGATGGTGATGCGCCACGGCGGCGAATCGGCGTACCCGGGAGCCAGGCGCGCGACGAGGTAGATACCGGCCTTGACCATTGCAGCAGCGTGAAGATAACCGCTGACAGGGGTTGGCG
>NZ_CAURKP010000118.1:0-16861 GCF_963525155.1 uncultured Rhodococcus sp. | reverse complement strand
CACTCGGAGTGATCATCGGAGTATTGGCGGTGACGACAGTCGCGAGCCTGTTGAAGACTCGCGACCGGGCGGGGGAGTAAGCCGGGGCCGGGGCTCTCAGGCGCTGAACTGACCCAATACCGGAACCCACTCGGTGATCCGGACCTTCTCGATCAAATCGGCGATCGCGAACGGATCGTGGGTGAAGAGGAGGGAAACGGTGTCGGCGTCTGCGGCGTCGACGATGATCAGCGCGCCGTTTCCATCTGCAAACGGGCCGGATGACAAGACGATCGAGCGGGAAACCAGATCCGCGAGCCACGCGCGGTGATCGCTACGGACTTCGTCGCGCTGAGCGTTCTTCTCGGGCGCGTAGGTGTATTCGACGAGGAACAACGACATCGTGAACCGCTTTCGGGGCTGGTGATCGAGATGGTGGTGTGTGAAGAGTCTGAACGGTTCAGAGAGTCAGGAGCATGCGAGTATTGCCGAGTGTGTTGGGTTTCACATAGCTCAGATCGAGGAACTCGGCGACGCCGGCGTCGTAGGACCGACACATTTCCGCATAGACCTCGGCGGTGACGGGGGTGCCGTCGATCTCCGCGAATCCGTGACGGTGGAAGAACTCGGTCTCGAACGTCAAAACGAACAACCGTTCCAACTCCAATTCCTTGGCGACCTCGATGAGTTTGTCGACGACGTGGAAACCTGCGCCCTGGCCTTTGGCAGTCGGATCGACTGCGACGGTGCGGATCTCACCCAGGTCCGCCCACAGCACATGCAGTGCGCCGCAAGCGATTACCTGGCCGCCTCGCTCGGCGACCCAGAACTCCTGGACTGCCTCGTACAGCGTCACGAGATTCTTCTCGAGGAGGATCTTGCCGGCGTAGATGTCGATCAGACGCTTGATTTCGGGGATGTCCGACGTTCGCGCGCGACGCACGATCAACTGGCTCTCGGTATAGGTCGGCGCGGTCGAAGTCATGTGGTGCACATTAGTCAATGGCCCTACCGATATTCTAAGTCGCGTGCCTGTCCGCCCCACGCAATTCCCGCGCCGCTCGGCTTTGTCCCGGGTTCGGCTCACCGCCTGTGCGGTGATCCGATGAGTACCCCGCGCGATCAGACCGACGCCCATCGCGCCGCCGTCGGCCCGTCCGACGGCACACCTGTCGCGGACAACCCGGTTCCGTTGCTGAACATCGCGAACATTCTCACGATGGTCCGAATGGTTCTCGTTCCGGTTTTTCTCGTTGTTCTGTTCGTCGACGGCGGACACTCGACGTGGTGGCGTCTCGGGGCAATGGGCGTGTTCATCGTCGCCGCGATCACGGATCGGATCGACGGCCAATTGGCTCGGAAGTACGGTCTGGTCACCGATTTCGGCAAACTCATGGACCCGATCGCGGACAAGGCACTGATCGGCGCCGCGCTGATCGGTCTTTCGGTTCTCGGTGACCTGTCGTGGTGGGTGACCGGAGTGATCATCGCCAGAGAACTCGGAATCACGCTGTTGCGGTTCGCGGTACTGCGGCACGCGGTCATCCCGGCGGGCAAGGGCGGCAAGCTCAAGACCCTCGTGCAGGCCGTCGCGATCGGGTTCTACCTCTGCCCGCTGCCGAGCAGTTGGGACATCGTCAGCGGATTGCTGATGGCTGCTGCCGTCGTGCTGACGGTGGCGACGGGAATCGAATACATCGTGCAGGCGATCAGGCTTCGCGCCGGAGTTCGCGCAGTCGAGTCATGACGGACCCGCTGCTCGCACTCGGAGTGGTCGAACTCGTCGACGCCCTTGGCGCCGCGAGGCAGACTGTCGCCGCCGCCGAATCTCTGACGGCTGGCTTGTTCACGGCTGCGGTCGCGTCCGTGCCAGGGTCGAGCGCGGTGCTGCGTGGGGGCCTGGTCGTGTATGCGACCGACCTGAAAGCGACGCTGGCGGGCGTGGATCCCGAGCGTCTGGCAACGGACGGCCCCGTGTCCGAGAGCACCGCCGTGGCTTTGGCGCTCGGCGCCCGGACGAGGTGCGGCGCCGACTGGGGTATCGGACTGACCGGAGTCGCCGGTCCGAGTGAGCAGGACGGACACTCGGTCGGAACGGTGTTTCTCGGTATCGCCGGCCCGGACGGAACCGAATGCGTACCCCTCGCGCTCGGCGGCGAACGGTGGGAGATTCGGACAACCGCAGTCGCAACTGCCGTGTCGCGGTTACGTGATCGTGTCGCAGAGCGTGCGGCACGATAGGCTCGGGAACCAATCGGATGTGTTCGGACGTTGACGATTGTGAAGACGTACGACCATGCACGATGAGGTCACGGATGAAGGAGGAGCGAGATGGCGCTGCTATTGCGTGAGGCAATCGGTGACAGTCTCCGGCGTACGCGCGTTTCGCAGAGCCGCACGCTACGTGAGGTGTCGAACAGCGCGCGTGTGAGCTTGGGCTATCTGTCCGAAGTGGAACGTGGACGTAAGGAAGCATCGAGCGAACTGTTGGCGGCGATCTGTGATGCGCTCGCAGTCCCACTGTCCGACGTGCTGGTCGACGTGAGCGAGACCCTGGCCACGAAGAAGAGCGCTCCGGTAGCTGGTCGACAGGTCGCCGAACCCGCCGTGTCGGCTTCCGGTTCGGTCTCGGCTTCCGGTTCGCCGACAATCGCACGCGATACCCGCGTCGTGATTCCGGCACCGAACGCTCGAAGGTTGGCGGCGGCGTAGCCACTACCGGCCGTAACCGATAGATTTTGTACGTAACCGCCGGTTTCCAGCAGGTGGGGTCAGAGCAGATAGGGCGCAGCCCTTGTTTCGGTGCGCGACGGTCGCGCTCCGGGTCGCGTTCGGCGCGGCGCATCAGATGGAGGCAGGATCAAACCAATGGCTAATCCTTTCGTCAAGGGCTGGAAGTACCTGATGGCGCTCTTCAATTCGAAGATCGATGAGAAGGCAGATCCAAAGGTTCAGATTCAGCAGGCGATCGAGGACGCACAGCGCCAGCATCAGGCGTTGTCCCAGCAGGCTGCGTCGGTGATCGGTAATCAGCGTCAACTCGAGATGAAGCTCAGCCGTCAACTCGACGAGGTCGAAAAGCTCAACGCCAACGCGCGCCAGGCCGTCAACCTCGCCGATCAGGCCGCTGCTGCCGGCGACAACGACAAGGCGATCCAGTACACCAACGCTGCCGAAGCTTTTGCGGCCCAGTTGGTGACGGCCGAGCAGGGCGTCGAAGATCTGAAGGCACTGCACGACCAGTCCTTGCAGGCCGCCGCTCAGGCCAAGAAGGCTGTCGAGCAGAACGCGATGACTCTGCAGGCAAAGGTTGCCGAGCGCACCAAGCTGCTCAGCCAGCTGGAGCAGGCCAAGATGCAGGAGCGCGTGAGCGAGTCCCTTCGGTCCATGGACAGCACGCTGTCGGCTCCCGGCAACACACCCAGCCTCGATGCTGTGCGCGACAAGATCGAGCGGCGTTACGCCGACGCACTCGGCTCTGCCGAGCTCGCCCAGAACTCCGTTCAGGGCCGCATGATGGAGGTCCAGCAGGCCTCGGTCCAGATGGCGGGGCACAGTCGCCTCGAGCAGATTCGTGCTTCCATGAAGGGCGAGGCACTGCCTTCCGGCGGCGCAGCAGCCACTCCTGCGACTCCGTCCGTCGAGAAGCAGCCCCCGGCTGCCGGTCAGACCGGGCAGTAGCCGAATCCTCGATGTCGGCAGTGATGCTCTGATGTTTTCTTCACGAGACGGTCGATCTGGGCGCGAGCCCCGGTCGGCCGTTCCCGTTTCCGTATCCGGCGCCTTCGGAGCGTTGGGACGCACCGCGGACACATTGCGCGAGGTCGGACTGTCTGCGGCGGATGCCGCTCGGCGGTGGCAGGACCCGCGCGCCAAATTCGAGCGCAAACGTGCCCGTGCACGTCGACGCGCTCAGCGTTGGGGTTTCATGTCCGGCGGATCAGTGGTCGGCACGGCCGGCCTTGCTGTTGCGTCGGCCCCCGAGTGGTCGGTGGTCGTGGCAGGCGGGGGAGCGGCACTGTTCGCGGTTCCCGCCGTCATCGCGGTCGGCCGTTACCGTTCGATGAGTTCCGGCCCACCGCCGTCGGCGCCGATTCGCCGGCGCTTGCCACCGTCGTCGTCTCGCGCGTTCATCCCGATGTCTCGCCTCATCGGCGCCGAGACTTCGTTGTTCGAGATCTTGAGTGTGCTCAGGCGCGCCGACACCATCGACCCCGGTGAGTTGGACGAAATCACTGTTACCGCCGATTCGGCATTGAGAGCGATGTTCGCGGTGTCTTCGGATGTCGTCGCAATGGAACGCGCCGTGGGCGCTACACCCAAGGTGACCGAACCTCTTGATCCCACCATCGACGGCGCAGTTCGTGAGTTGCAGTCGGGGTTGGATCAGTACGAGGATCTGGTGACCTCCGCAGCTGCATTGACAGCGCCTCACAGCCCTTCGGCGCTGGTGGGATTCAACCGAGAACTCTCGGCGCTGCACGCGGCCGCCGAGCGACTCTCGGCGCTTGCCGACGCCATCGGTGAGGTGGACGACATCACCCGCAAGTACAACTGATCGGTCCTCGCGCCTGATCGATGCACCCTGTTCGAAATCTCAGTCGTCGGCGCCGCGGGCCGCCAATGCTTCACCCATTGCGTCCGCGGTCATCAGAGTGCCGACGATGACCGGCACTGCGAAGGATCGCAGCGAGAATCCGAGCCCTCGCGCCTTGCGTGCCTCGGATACCTGTGTGATGACCTCGAACATCAGCGGGATGCACCGGATCGTCATTGCGAGGAGCAAAGCGATCCGTTCGGGATTGACGCCGAAGCGTCGCAAGGGTGTCAGGAACCGGGTGATCGCGTCGAGCATCTCGGAGATCCGTGTGGTCAGACCCATGATCGCCGCGAAGGCGATCGAAATGATCAGAACCCCGCACACGACGGCCGCTCGCTGCCATCCCGCGACTACCAGCTGGAACGCCCCGATGAAGAGCAACATCCACAGCGCCGGACGCAGCTGCCGGATCGCAGTCATCGGAGGAATGCGCGCAACCGCGTACAGGGCCACAACGACGATCGTGGGAACTGCCAGTTGCCACGGCTCACGTACGAAGATCGAGACGGCCAGGATCGCCACGATCAATGCGAGGAGCTTGATCCCCGTCGGCATCCGGTGCAGGAGCGATGTGCCCGGCCGGTAGACGCCGAGAGTGGTCACGAGACCAACGACCGGTAATGGCCGATCGAGTCGGCGGGGGAGCCGTCGGCGACGACACGGCCTTGGTCGACAACCAACACCCGTTCGAATGATTCGAGGAGGTCGAGTTGGTGGGTCACGACGATCAGTTGTTGATCGAGTGACTCGAACACCGAGCTGATGAGTCGCGAGTTGCGAAGATCGAGGAGCGTGGTGGGCTCGTCGGCGACGAGTACGTTCGGCTCTGTCACCATGATGGCCGCGAGCGCGAGTAGCTGCTTCTGCCCACCGGAAAGCTGGTGGGTGGGATGGTCGGAGTGCCCGGCGAGGCCGTAGCGTTCGAGCACCGAGGCCACCTTTGCGGCGCGCTCGGCTTTGCCCAATCCGCTACGGCGAAGCGAGAATTCGATGTCCTCGGCAACCGTCGGCATCACGATCTGGTGGTTGGGATCGGTGAAGACGAATCCGACCTGCTTGCGTACGTCGCGGCCCTTCTTCGCCGTGTCCAAGCCGTTGACGTGGACGTGTCCTTCCGTCGGAACGACCAGTCCGTTGATCATGCGAGCGAGGGTCGACTTGCCGCTTCCGTTCGCACCCACGATCCCGATTCGCTGCTCGCTCAGTCGCAGATCTATCTGCTGAAGGACCGTTCGTTCACCGAAGCTGTGTCCGACGTTCTCGAAGACGATCTCACTCATCGGAGATTAATTCGCCACCACGGTCTTGTTCGACGAGATCACCGAGTCGCGCAGTAGTGCCGGGTATGCCCGGTGAACCTGGGACGCGACCAACGCGGTGACGACCGCTTTTGCGGCGTCGAGCGGGATGAAGGCGGCGTTGGCCGACCATGCGGCAACGAAGCTCATGTGTCCGCGGACCATCATTCCTACGATGCCGAACGCGTAGAGAACGACGACGCCGCCGAGAAGGTTGATGCCGATGCCCGCGACGATCCGGTACTTGGGCAGCATCTTGGCGGTCAGCCATCCGATGACAAACGCCGTCGGGATCCAACCGATGAGGAATCCGGCTGTCGGGCTCGAGAGAGACACGAGTGCGGTGCGACCGCCGGCAAGGACCGGTAGACCGACCAATCCCAGAGCAATGACCGTCAGGACGGCGAGAACACCCTTGCGCGGTCCGAGTAGAGCGCCGGCCATCATGACGCCCATGGACTGAAGGGTGATCGGCACGCCGGAAATGCCGATGTTGATCGACCCGGGTAGGCCCAGCGCGATGATGAGTGCGGCGAAGACGGCTACATGCGCGAGATCGCGAGCGGGGAAACGGGTCGTAGACACTGCGGACGTGCTCCTTCGGCATACGGGATCGAACTTCGCGAGTTTACGCCAGGAGCAAGCTCCCATGGGTTGGACACCTGACCTGCGTGAGGGCCGGTCTCGGGGTGAACCCTGATCTTTACCTGAACTTGCCGCTGAGCTGCTGCTTTGTCACGCCAGACCTGTCAGGCTGGTTCTACGGACGACGCAGCACCTGTCCGATTCGACTGATTATTCAACGGCACGTTGGAGGTAAGCATGTTTTGGAAGATCGTTTTGGCCGTCGTACTGGTGTGGGTCGCACTCGCGGTGGTCGGTGCGCTGATCAAGGGGCTTTTCTGGGTTCTGGTGGTCGGCGCTGTCGGCTTCGGAATCTACTTCCTGGTGAAGGCGATGTCGGGAAGTGACGACAATTCGCCCGCTTCGCGGTTCTGACGGGCAAGATCTGCCCTATGGAAAACTTCCCCGAGGACTGGCAGCGCGCGATTGTCATCGTGGCGCATCCCGATGACATCGAATACGGCGCAGCCGCAGCAGTGGCGCAGTGGACCGATCGCGGCAAAGACGTGCGATATGTCCTGGCCACGCGCGGCGAGGCCGGAATCGCCGGTCTGTCGCCCGAGGAGTCCGGCCCGATCCGCGAGGAAGAAGAGCGTCGCTCGGCCGCGATCGTCGGTGTCGGTGAGGTGGAGTTCCTCGGCCTGCCCGACGGTCGTCTCGTGGAAGGCTTGGAGTTGCGCTCGACTCTCGCCGCAGCAATTCGCCGCCACCGTCCGGAATTGGTGGTGACGATGAACTTCTCCCACACCTGGGGCCCCGGCTATCTGAACAGCGCAGATCACCGTGCACTCGGGATCAGCGTTCTCGACGCAACTGCCGACGCAGCAAACGAATGGATCTTTCCCTCGTTGACGGCGCAGGGACTGGCGCCGTGGCCCGGTGTTCGGTGGGTTGCGGTCAATACGATGACTCCCACACACTTTGTCGACGTGACGTCGACGGTCGATCGCGCCGTGGATTCGCTCGCGGAACATGCGCGATATCTGGCGGCGCTGAGTTCCACGCCGATCCGGGAACAGGCGCGCGCACAGATCGACATGGTCAGCGGACCGAAGCCTGGTTTCGACGCCGAGCGAGCAGTTGGTTTCGAGTTGTACTATTTCTGATGATCTCTGAGCGAGAGAAATCGCAAGTCCCGACGGGATTACCGGTGACTTGTCCGGTATTGTGTTACACACGATGGTAATCCGTAACGCAGATGACTCAATTGCCCCTCGCAAGGCAGATGGTCAGCGCATCCCCAGCCGCGAGATCGACGACGTGATTCTCGACGCAGCAAGGTCGTGTGTCCTCGATTTCGGAATGCAGCGAACCACACTTGCCGAGATCTCGCGTCGCGCCGGCGTGAGCCGACCGACGGTCTACCGGCGATGGCCGGACACGCGAGCTGTCGTCGCGGACCTGCTCACCCGGGAGATCCGATCGGTGCTGCCCGAGGTGACCTTCAACGGGTCTGCCGGCACGTTGCTCGTGGAGGCGATCGGTGACGTCGTCGGCCAGATTCGCGACCATCCGCTCTTCGTGAAAATTCGGCAAGCCGATCAAGAATTGCTGACGACCTACATCGTGGACCGGCTCGGCGCGAGCCAGAAGTCGATTCTCGAGCTGATCACATCCGTTGTCGCGGCCGGCCAACAGGATGGTTCGATTCGCGAGGGAAGCGTCAACGAGATCGCGGCGATGGTTCTACTGATGGCTCAGTCCGTCGTCATTTCTGCCCCGACTCTCGAGCCGGAGCTTTCCTCCGATGCGTCGGTCGAGCAACTTCGATATGCGGTCGCTGCTTATCTGGCACCCGTCAAGAATTCGGGAGAATAGCTGTGAGCCCCCTAGATTCAGCAGGCAGCGATTCAGCGCTCAACGCACAACGGCGTACTCGTGAACTCGAGCAGTTGGCGAACGGCGATTCGGTCGACGTCCTGGTGATCGGCGGCGGAATCACCGGTGTCGGTGTCGCTCTCGACGCCGTGACTCGTGGGCTCAGTGTTGCGCTGGTCGAAAAGCACGACCTCGCGTTCGGCACCAGCCGCTGGAGTTCGAAACTCGCACACGGCGGCCTTCGGTACCTGGCTTCCGGCAATGTCGGTATAGCGCGTGAAAGTGCGGTCGAGCGCGGCATTCTCATGACGCGCACCGCGCCTCACCTCGTTCGCGCCATGCCTCAACTCGTACCGCTGTTGCCCGAAACGTCGTTCTTCGGGAAGGCCCTGGTGCGTACCGGTTTCCTGGCCGGTGACGCTCTGCGCATGTCGGCGCGAACCCCGGCTTCGGTGCTGCCCAGATCACGGACGGTCAGCGCTGCTCGAGCGCGCGAATTGGCTCCCGCGGTCAAGCAGGAGAACCTACGAGGCGCCTTGACCGCGTTCGACGGGCAGCTCATCGACGACGCCCGCCTCGTCGTCGGTATCGCCAGAACCGCAGCGTCGCACGGCGCGCGAATCCTGACCCGCGTCGGTGCATACGACGTATCCGGAACGTCGGCCACCTTGCGTGACGAGTTGACCGGATCCGAGTTCTTGATGCGTGCCCGCGTCGTGATCAATGCGACCGGTGTCTGGGCTGATCAGGTCGACTCCAGCATCACCCTGCGCCCAAGCCGCGGGACGCACCTGGTGCTCGATGCAGCGCGATTGGGGAACCCCACGGCAGCGCTGACCGTGCCGATTCCCGGCGAGACCAACCGTTTCGTCTTCGCCCTGCCCGCGCAGCTCGGCCGGATCTACCTCGGGTTGACCGACGAAGCAGCGCCGGGGCCGGTGCCAGACGTGCCGTCGGCGTCCGAGGACGAGATCGACTTCCTGCTCGACACCGTGAACACGGCGTTGGAAGTTCCGCTGACCCGTGGGGACGTCTTGGGGACCTTCGCGGGTCTGCGTCCGCTGCTGGACACCGGTGAAGGCTCGACGGCCGACCTCTCGCGCAATCACGCTGTAGTCCGTTCGGACTCGGGCTTGGTCACGGTGGTAGGCGGAAAACTCACGACGTACCGCAAGATGGCCGAAGACGCCGTCGACGCTGCGGTCGAGGTCGGGTCGCTGAGCGCCGGGGCATGTCGGACACGCGCGTTGCCGCTGGTAGGCGCTGCATCACCGGCGGAATTGAAGAAGATCAAGGCACCCGCGTCATTGGTGGCGCGATACGGCACCGAGGCCGAGGTCGTTGCCGCGGCGAGCGGCGATCGTCTCCGGTCGGTTGCGGACTTGGAGATCTGCGGTGCCGAGTTCGATTTCGCGGTGTCGCATGAAGGCGCCCTCGACGTCGACGACGTCCTCGATCGCAGGACGAGAATCGGATTGGTGGCTTCGGATCGCGAACGCGCACTGGGTGCGGCGGAACAGGCCTTTCACTCGGTGTGACACTCTGATCCGGTGCGTGTAGCCGTTGTTGCCGGGCCGGACCCGGGTCATGCTTTTCCCGCAATAGCGTTGTCGCTGGCGTTGATCCAGGCCGGCGACGAACCGATCCTGTACACGGGGACCCGGTGGGTCGAGGCAGCGCGAGCAGCCGGCGTGGAAGCCGAGCCGCTCAAGGGCTTGGCCCCGCGGCCGGGAGACGACGATCTTGATGCAGGCGCTCGGATTCATTCGCGCGCCGCCTATATTTCCACCGAACTGCTTCCCGACCTGAAGTCCGTCTCCCCGGATCTCGTCGTTTCCGACATCCTCACTGCCGGAGGCGGATTGGCCGCCGAAAGACTTGGCATCCCCTGGGTGGAACTCTCGCCTCACCCGCTGTACTCACCTTCACGGGGGTTGCCGCCGATCGGCAGTGGGCTCGCGCCCGGAGTCGGAATTCGTGGTCGACTCCGCGATACCCTGATGCGCGCAGCGACGGGACGTTCGATCAAGCAAGGGTTGGCCCAGCGATCCCATGCCCGTGTCGGTGTCGGACTGCCCGCTCTGGATCCCGGTCCGCAAGCGCGGCTGATCGCAACACTTCCGGCACTCGAATTGCCTCCCCCCGACTGGACGGAGCGCGCTCACGTCGTCGGACCGCTTCTGTGGGAGCCGACCGAGGTGATTCTGGATCCACCGCCAGGTGACGAACCGCTGGTTATGGTGGCGCCCTCCACGGCGCACACCGGCGCAGTGGGAATGTTCGAGGGCACCGTCGAAGGACTCGACGGCGCCGGTGTCAGGCTGATCGCGTCGATGCTCGACGGGGCTGAAGGTCAGCATCCTGATTGGGTTCGTGCAGGTCTCGGACGCCAGGACGCGATGCTGCGTGACGCGTCGGTATTGGTATGCGGCGGCGGGCACGGCATGTTGGCGAAGGCCCTGCTGGCCGGCGTGCCGACGGTCGTCGTTCCCGGGGGCGGGGACCAGTGGGAGTTGGCCAATCGCGCTGCGCGGGCAGGCACGTCGGTGATCGTGCGGCCCGCAGATGCTCAGTCGATTCGCGATGCGGTACTGCAGGTGCTCTCCGACGGACGATTCGCGGAAGCTGCGAGAGCGGCTGCCGCGACTGCGTCGCAGGTCACCGATCCGGTGGCGGTGTGCCGACAGGTGGTCAACGGTGGTGTGACGGCGTGAGCACGTTGCGCCTGAATGCAGGTGCACCGCTCTGTGGACTACGGTGGCGGCTGTGCGGTTGACCGAATTTCATGAAATGGTGCGCGAAGAGTTCGGGCAGGTACGAGGCGACTCGATGCTGATCGACCATGTACTCCAGAGTCTCGACGGAATGACTGCCGCGGAGGCCGTCGAAGCAGGCTGGGAGCCTCGCGAGGTGTGGCGTGCGCTCTGTGTGGAGTTCGACGTACCACCCGCCCGCCGCTGATTCTTCGGCGTGTCGAACGTCTCCCATCTTCTGTTCGAACACGTGTTCGTCTATGCTGAAGCTGTTCGGTGGTGACGCTCCTTTGGTAACTGCGAACTTTCGATGTTCTACAAACGCGGTGACCTACAAACGCGGTGATCGACAAGCGCTAAAGCAAGATCGAAAAGTCTGTCGGTGGCCGGATCTACTCTGATCGCAACACACCAACAGGGTCGGCTCAGGCAGGCGCTGAAGAGACGGAGTCTGCTCAGGCAGGCGCTGAAGACTGAAACAAGGATGGGGATCACGATGGCACCACAGGCACCTGATCGGGACAAGGCACTCGACCTCGCGTTGGCGCAGATCGACAAGAACTTCGGCAAGGGTTCGGTGATGCGCCTGGGTGAGGGTGTCCGCCAGCCCATCGCCGTCATTCCCACCGGTTCCATCGCGCTCGACGTCGCGCTGGGTATCGGTGGACTGCCGCGTGGCCGCGTCATCGAGATCTACGGCCCGGAGTCCTCGGGTAAGACCACCGTGGCACTGCACGCAGTTGCCAATGCTCAGGCCAACGGCGGCATCGCGGCGTTCATCGATGCGGAGCACGCACTCGATCCCGACTATGCAGCCAAGCTGGGCGTCGATACCGATGCACTCCTGGTCTCACAGCCGGACACGGGTGAGCAGGCCCTCGAAATCACCGACATGCTGATCCGTTCAGGCGCCCTCGACATCGTCGTGATCGACTCCGTGGCCGCTCTTGTTCCTCGCGCCGAGATCGAAGGCGAGATGGGTGACAGCCACGTCGGTTTGCAGGCTCGACTGATGAGTCAGGCGCTGCGCAAGATCACCGGTGCCATGAACAACTCGGGTACCACCGTCATCTTCATCAACCAGCTTCGCGAGAAGATCGGCGTGATGTTCGGTTCTCCCGAAACCACCACCGGTGGTAAGGCACTGAAGTTCTACGCTTCGGTCCGCCTCGACATCCGTCGTATCGAAACTCTCAAGGACGGTACCGACGCAGTGGGTAACCGCACTCGCGTCAAGGTCGTCAAGAACAAGGTCGCGCCGCCGTTCAAGCAGGCCGAGTTCGACATTCTCTACGGCCAGGGCATCAGCAAGGAAGGCTCGCTCATCGACATGGGTGTCGAGCACGGGTTCATCCGCAAGTCCGGCTCCTGGTACACCTACGAAGGTGACCAGTTGGGTCAGGGCAAGGAAAATGCTCGTAAGTTCTTGCTGGAGAACACCGATATCCGCGACGAGATCGAGAAGAAGATCAAGGAAAAGCTCGGTATCGGTGCTGACGTCACTGCAACCGACGAAGCTCCCGCCGACTTCTGAGTTCAGTCATGAGCTTCGACGACGGTGACAACGGCGAGAATGCTCGTGAAGAGTACGGCGCTCCTCGGCGTCGATCCCGTCAACGATCCGAGAAGCCGTCGCAACGCGCAGAAGGTGGGACGGAGGCGCAGGCCAAAGATGCTTGCCTGCGCCTCCTGACCGACCGGGCGCGCAGTCGTTCCGAGCTGGAAACCAAGCTGAGCGGACGCGGCTTCGAGCCCGAGATCATTGCCAAGGTCCTCGATCGACTCCAGGAAATCGGGTTGATCGACGACGCGGACTTCGCGAACCAGTGGGTTCATTCGCGGCATACGTACTCGGGCAAGGGAAAGCGTGCGCTTGCAGTCGAGTTGCGGCTCAAAGGAATCGACCAGGACACCGCTTCCGAAGCGTTGTCACAGATCGATCCGGAAGATGAACGCGAGCGAGCAGCGGAGCTGGTTCGGCGGAAGCTGAAGAACAAGCCCGTCGATGATCGCGACAAGGTCACGCGTCGACTGGTCTCGATGCTGGCACGCAAGGGATATTCAGCTGGGATGTCGTACGAGGTGGTCAAAGCCGAGATGGCGGCGGTCACCGACACGTAGAGAAGTGCAGCATTCAGAACAACAGGGCGGGGGGTACACCGAAAATCGGTGGTACCCCCGCCCTGTTGTGTATTCGCGCTAACGCGGCTGGATTCGACTCACGGCTCCATCTGATTCACGGCTTGGTCAGGTCCATACCCGGAACCGAAACGGCTGGGTCGGCGGACGGAGCCGCGATGGGGCCCTTGCCCTTTCGCTTCCCGGACCGCAGGCGCTTCTCCACCTTGGTTGCCAGGAAGGTCAGAGCCGAGTTGAGAGCGATCATGATCGCTGCGACCACGATGAGCGCCGGCAGGAAGTTTCCGTAGAAGGTGCCGAGCTGTTGGGCCTGACGCACCAGCTCGACATACCCGATCAGGTAACCGAGGGCGGAGTCCTTCAACGCCACGACCATCTGTGAAATCAGGGCCGGGAGCATGGCGGTAACCGCCTGGGGGAGCAGGATCGTCACCATGATCTGCGTCTTGCGCATACCAAGTGCCTTGGCGGCCTCACTTTGCCCTCGTGGGAGTGAGTTGATTCCGGCACGGACGATCTCGGCGATCACAGAACCGTTGTACAGAGTCAGACCCACGACGACTGCCGCGAGTGCGAGGTACTTGGACTTGAAGACCTCGTATTCGGCGAACACCTGATACGAGAAGATCATCAGAATCAGAACCGGTACTGCTCGGAACAATTCGACGATGACGCCGCAAATCTTCCGAATGATGTTGTGCTCGGAGAGTCGGCCGATACCCAGTGCAGAACCGAGGATGAGCGCGAAGACGATGGACATCGCAGCCGCGATCAGCGTTCCTCGGATGCCGGGTATCAGATACGTTGTCCACGACGTGGATTCGAGGAACGGATCCCACTTCGCTGCTGTCAGCTGGCCCTTTTCGTCGAGTGCGCGGTAGATGACGTAACCGATTGCGACCATGAGTGCAGCGACGACAAGGGACGCGAATCGGTAGAGATTTCGCGCTCTCGGACCTGGCGCGTCGTAGAGGACTGTTGCGCGGTTGCTCATCGTGAAACCTCGAATCGCTTGCTCAGCTTGCCGAAGATCAAGCCCATGGGAAGTGTCAGGATCACGAAACCGACAGCGAAGATTCCACCGACGACAAAGATCGCCGCTTCGTTTTCGATCATCTTCTTCATCAGCGCTGACGCTTCGGATACGCCGATCACCGCGGCGATGGTCGAGTTCTTGGTCAGTGCGATCAGCACGCTACCCAGCGGTGCTGTGACCGCGCGAAATGCCTGAGGCAGGACGATCAGCCGAAGATTTTGTGCAAACGACAGACCGAGTGATCGGCCCGCTTCGGCCTGGCCGACCGGAACGGTATTGATTCCCGATCGAAGTGACTCACACACGAACGCGGCGGTGTAGACACTGAGGCCGAGTACGGCGAGTCGGAAGTTGTTGTCCACCAGAAAAGTCGGCGAATCCGACTTGGCGAGGTTGACTCCGAGCGTCTGCGAAAGACCGAACAGACAGAACAACAGAATCAGTGTGAGGGGGGTATTGCGGAACACGGTCACGTACGCGGCGCCCAGGAATCGGGCGACCGGGACCGGTGACACGCGCATCGCCGCGATCAGCACACCGATGATGACAGCGCCGATCGCGGAGAAAAATGTCAGCTGGATCGTGGTCCAGAAGGCTTCCAGAAGCTGGTCGCCGTACTTGCTCAGAAGGTTCACTTGCCGTCTCCCCAGATCACGGGATCTCCGTTGGTGGCGTCACGCGCTGCGGCTCCCGAAGTGGGAGCCGCAGCGAGATTGACGGTGAAAAAAGCAGGTCAGTAACGATCAACGGTGGGCGGCGCCGGGATGGGGTAGCCCGAAGCGCCAACGGTGTTGTTGAAGGCTTCTTCCCATGCGCCGGTGGAGATCATCTTCTCGATGGCGTCGTTGATCTTGCCTCGGGTCTCGGAATCGTCCTTGGCCAGGCCGACGCCGTAGTTTTCCGTTGTGAACGGTTCTCCGACGACCTTCAACTGGCCGGGGTACTGTGCGGCAAAACCAGCGAGGATGATGTCATCGGTGGTGACTGCGTCGACAGCGCCGTTGCGCAGTGCTTCGACACAAGCAGAGTAGGTGTCGAACTCCTGAAGTTGGACGTCAGGTACGGAGTCCTTGACCTTCTGAGCCGGAGTGGAGCCAGTCACCGAGCAGAGCTTCTTGCCGCCGCTGAGAGAATCGCGACCGGTGATGTCGGTGTTGTCGGAGCGAACGAGCAGCGATTGGCCGGCGATGAAGTACGGACCGGCAAAGCCGACCTTTTCCTTGCGTGCGTCGGTGATCGAGTAGGTGGCCACAATGTAGTCGACCTCGCCGTTCTGGATCAGGGTCTCGCGTTGGGCTGACGGTGATTCCTTAAAGGTGATTCCTTCGGGCTTCACGCCGAGTTCGTTGGCGATGTACCGGGCTACCTCGACGTCGAAGCCGGAGAACGTCCCGTCCGGATTGCGCTGACCGAGGCCGGGCTGATCGAACTTGATACCGACGGTGAGCGTTCCGTCGGCAGCACTCTGCGATGCGCTCTTTTCTTCTCCTCCACCACAAGCCGTGGCAGCGAACGCGATAGCCATGATTCCGATTCCGAAACGGACGGAGCGATTGATCTTCATGAAGATCCTCTCAGTTGTCGACATACAAACGGTGCAGTCGAGATGAACGGTGCAGCCGAGGTGAACGGTGCAGTCGAGCAAGTTGTCTTGTGGACGAGGACAGGACTGTCGGAGGGGACTGTGATCAGTGAGTGAGGATCTTGCCGAGGAAGTCCTTGGCCCGATCCGACTTCGGATGGGTGAAGAACTCTTCGGGCGTGGTGTCTTCGACGACCTGGCCGTCAGCCATGAACAGCACACGATCGCCGGCTTTGCGGGCGAATCCCATCTCGTGCGTGACCACGAGCATGGTCATGCCTTCCTTGGCGAGGGAAGTCATGACGTCGAGAACCTCGTTGACCATCTCGGGGTCGAGAGCGGAGGTGGGCTCGTCGAACAACATCACCTTCGGCTGCATCGCAAGAGCGCGAGCAATCGCGACACGCTGTTGCTGACCGCCGGAAAGCTGCGCCGGGTACTTGTCGGCCTGATTGGCGATACCGACGCGCTCGAGCAATGCCTGCGCCGTCTTCTTGGCTTCGTCCTTCTTCGCCTTGCGGACCTTCATCGGTGCGAGCATGACGTTCTCGAGGATCGTCTTGTGTGCGAACAGGTTGAAGGACTGAAAGACCATCCCGACGTCGGCACGAAGTGCGGCAAGTGCTTTGCCCTCCTCGGGGAGCGTCTTGCCGTCGACGGCGATGGTGCCCGAGTCGATGGGTTCCAGGCGATTGATGGTGCGGCACAGAGTCGACTTACCGGAGCCCGACGGACCGAGGACGATCACCACTTGGCCCTTGGGTACCTCGAGATTGACCTCTTGCAGGACGTGAAGTTCCCCGAAGTGTTTGTTCACCGAGGTCATCGAAATCATGGATGTGGAATCGCCGGAGGTGGTCGGCGTCGTCGCATCGTCGGCTTGGGTCATAAACGAGAACCTTAGGCGTAGTTTGCGTCGACGCCCGTGATTTCGCCATGGTTCTTGCCATATGTAATGGAAATTTTACTGTGACGACGTTTATGTCGCGTTTCGGCTGTTTATCAGGGCGTTATTACACGTCGTAGTGGACG
>NZ_CAURKP010000117.1:0-17057 GCF_963525155.1 uncultured Rhodococcus sp. | reverse complement strand
TGTTTTTCGAGTCTCTATTGCATGCAGCACAGTTCTGCCTAGATGTGTCGACCGCCATAACGCCAGGGCGTCAATGTTCAATAACGTCCGCGATGAGGCCTGATCATCCCGTGCATTCTCAGCATGGGGACCATTGGCGGAACGGAGAACCATGAGTGCACACGTGGTGATAATCGGGGCAGGATATGCGGGCGCCATGGCAGCGAAGCGTCTGCTGAGAACTCGTCCGGACATCACGGTCGCCGTCGTGAATCCGCGCCCACACTTCGTGCAACGAATCAGGCTCCATCAGATGATCGCGGGCGGCTACGACGCGACGGTCTCGTTCGACAGGGCGCTACCGCGTGCGGCACACCGAGTCTTCGGAGAGGTGACGACGATCGAGGCGGCGCTCGGCAGGCTCACCCTCGACGACGGCAGCGTGCTCGACTACGACTACTTGGTCTACGCAGTCGGAAGTAGGCAGTTACCCAGCACTATCGGCGGGGCGGCGGAGCACGGGTTCAGCGTCTCCGAATTCGAGGACGCGGTTCGCCTCGAATCCAGACTGGCGACACTCGACGGGAAGGCTACGGTCTGCGTTGTCGGCGGCGGTCTCACCGGAATCGAGACTGCCGCAGAATTGGCTGAGCAGCGAAGCAGCCGAATCACTTTGGTGACCGGAGGAATCGTGGCCCCGGATCTGTCAGAGCGTGCGCGATCTGCAATTCTCAGAACATTGACCGATCTTGGGGTCGACATCGTCACCGAATCCCGGGTTACACGGATTGACGGTTCGTCCTGCGAGCTTGCGGGAGGCGCACGGGTGGAGGCAGATTGCACGATTCTCGCGACAGAATTCGGGGTCCCCGATCTGGCGCGCCGAAGTGGCCTTCCCGTCGACGGTCTCGGTCGTCTGAAGGCCGACGACCGACTCGAATGCTCGTCCCACCCCAACATCGTCGGTGCGGGTGATGCGGTCGCAGTCGGTGATCTTTCACTGAGGATGAGTTGTCAGGCTGCGATTCCCTTGGGAGTCCATGCGGCCGAGACGATCCTGCATCGACTCGAAGGTTCCGCGCCGCGCCCGGTGGCTCCGAAGTTCGCAGGCCGGTGCATCAGTCTCGGGAGGCGGCGAGGTGTGTTCCTGCGGACCACTCGTGTCGACGACGCAGCGGGCATGTTCATCGCAGGCAGGGCGGGTGCGTTCGTCAAGGAACGAGTGTGTTCATCGACGACCGACTGGGCACTCACTCCGCGCCGCTCTTTCTGCTACAGCTGGACATGAGGAGCGCTGGTCACGCTCGATCGCAGACTCGATCGATGATCGCCGCAGTCTTGCGGACGTACGGTTGGCGGACGACGTCTTCGTGACACGCGTCGACGTCGTCGAAATCCAGTGAGCCCGTGGCAATGAGTGACCAGATCTCGCGTCCACGGTTGTTGGTGGCCCCACGGATCACGGTGACGGGCGCGGCGCATGCTCGTATCCGATGCTTCCGGAGCGCCTGGCCTCCGATGTAGAGGAACACGGTCCACTGGGTGGCCGGCGGGTACTGCAGAATGCCGGCGAACAGCGTGCGGATCCACATGGCCGCGACGGTGCGTCTGGTCGGCTTCCAGCGGGCATTGGTGGATGGTTGTGGTGCAAGGTCGACGATCGACGGATCCAAAGTGATGCCCGCTCGACCAGCCAGTCGTGCGGCAGCCTCGGTGGAGATTCTGGTGTCGAGAACGGTGACGTGTTCGACAGTGTCACCTGACTCGGACAGCTGTGTCGCCATTTCCAGCGCCACGTAGCCGCCGTACGAGTATCCGGCGAGGAGGTATGGCCCGGTGGGCTGAATCTTCTTGATTTCGAAAATGAAACGGCGGGCGCTTGCTTTCACCGACCGGTCGGGTAGTCCGCGAGATTCGAAGCCGTGTGGCTGAAGTGCGTAAACCGGCCGATCGGTGTGAAGCGCTTTCGACAAGGTGGACAGCGTCGTCGATGGGCACCCCGCTCCGTTCATGATGAACAGCGGTCGCCCGGAGCCTTCGAGCTTCAGTGGCACCATCGTGTTGTGACAGACGCGATCATCGGGATCGATTCTGCGCCGATCCACCAGCGCTGCAAGGTCTTTGACGGTACTGGCGGCCGCGAACTCCGCCGCCGTGATCCGGATCCGGAACATGTCGTGAATCTTTGCCACCACTTCGGTTGAAGCAAGCGAATCGCCGCCGAGTTCGAAGAAGTCGTCCTCACGGTCGATGGAGTCGATACCGAGAATCGACTCCCAGATCGAGGACAACCACAATTCGGCGGGCCCGGCGAGAGTCGGTGGAGTGGACCGCACCTCGACGGAGGGCAGCGCTGTTCGATCGACCTTTCCTCTTTCGTTGCGGGGCAACGCCGGCATCAGAACAAAATGTCGGGGGAGCATCCAGGCCGGCAGATATGTCGCCAATTCGCGCCGCATCTCGGCGCCCGACCGTGCCATCACGGCTTTGGTCAGGACCACGTAGGCGACGATCTCCGGTCGATCGTTCTCGAGGACGACGGCCACGAAAACATCGGCGACGCCGGGAATTCGACGAATATGCGCCTCGACTTCCATCGGTTCCACCAGGTAGCCCCGAATCTTGACGGCGTCGTCGACGCGTCCCCGAAGTTGCAGTTCTCCGCGTTCGTCGATGCGGCCCCGGTCACCGGTCCGGTAGATGCTCACTCCGTCGCCCAGGCGCGTGAATCGTGTTGCAGTTCGATCCGGGTCGCCGTGGTATCCGTCGGCAAGATCACTGGAGACAACCTGAATCTCTCCGATCTCTCCGTCGGGGAGAGGCACGCCGTTCACATCGACGATCTGTACGTCCTTGCCGTCGCGAGCACGTCCGGCCGGCACCACTCCGACGGGTAGTTCGGAATGTGGTGGGAACGCGTTGTACGCGACGACACCGGTCTCGGTGGTGGCCAGCCAGTTGACGTACGTGACGCGAGCGAAGCCGTGACTGCGATGGCGCGCGTAGTCCTCGCCGTGAACTGCTTCCCCGTACGTTACGACGACGCGTAGGGAACCGATCGAATCATCATTTGCTGCATCGCAATCGAGATCCGACCACGCCCGCAGAAAGGACGGCGCACAGTGCGTGGTCGTGATCGAATTCTCGATCAGCCAGTCGTCGATTCCCGAGACGCCGTCGATACGTGGATCCCAGCAGAAGACCGTGACTCCGTTCATCAGGCCCATGATCAGGGCCGTGATTCCGGCTCCGAAACTGACGGGCAACAGGTTCCCGATGTGATCATCGGGTCGCAGGTCGATTGCTGCGGCAAGTTCGTCGGCCTTGTTCAGGCACATGGAGTGGCTCAACACGACTCCCTTGGGTGCCCCGCTGGTGCCTGACGTGAACGCGATCATGGCAGGGTCGGAACTCGATGGTTCCAACGCGCTGTCGAATCTGAAGCCCGTCGCAGCAGACTCGTCGAGTATCGACTGCAGCGCGACGGCGCCCGAGGTGCTCATGATGTGCGCTCGGCGGGCCTCGGGGAGTTGTGGGTCGATCATGACCAAGGGCCGACCGGAAATCAGAGTGGCGAGGATGGCGGGCACCGACTCGGCCGTTGGTTCGAGATCGACCGCAACCGGGCGTGCCCCGTGTGACCCACGTAGGCGAAGTTCGCGGACCAATGCGTCGGTCCGGAGTTCGAGTTCGGCGAAAGTGATCCGGTCGCGCGGAGTCACGACGGCAACGGCGTCGTGCTGCATAGAGGTGACGCGGCGCCACCTCGACTCGATCGTCTCGTCGATGACTGCATAGCGAGTGCGTTCTAGACCTAAGTCGACAACCTTCATCACAGTAGCTCCGTCCGACTTTCAGCTATCTTTTAGCAAAGACTACATAAGGTTTGTGAAGTAGGTCCATAACAAACCAAAAGTAGTTTTACATACGGTCCCATCCTCCAGTCCGTCAGCTCCGAATGTCTTGAGGAACCAATGCCGATCGAGCGTTGTACAGACGAGGAGCAGTGACATGAAGTGGTCGGGGCGAAGTGCGATTGCGATTGCGGGAGTGTGCGCCGCGGCGACGATGTTTTCGGGAACCGCGCAGGCGAGCCCACTCTGGGAACCCTTGCAGCCGGTGGCGAACCTGGACGTCGCGCGCTACGTAGGGGAATGGAACCAGGTGGCGGCGATTCCTCAGCCCTTCAACCTCGCGTGCGCGAAGGACACCCGGGCGAGTTACGGGATTGTCGATTCCACGAACGTGAGCGTGAAGAACACGTGTACGACGTGGACCGGTCAAGCCAACGAGATCGTCGGGAATGCCCGAGTTACCGATCCAGCAACGGGTGCCCAGTTGCATGTGAGCTTCCCCGGGGTGCCCTCACAGGAAAGCTTGGACGGCCCACCCAACTACATCGTCACCTACATTGCCGACGACTATTCGTGGGCACTGGTGGGCGATCCGCTCAGGCTTTCCGGGTTCGTGCTCTCACGGTCGGCGGTCATCGACGCGGCAGGCTGGAGTGAGATCCGCCGGGTCGCCGAATCCCGTGGATACAACGCATGCACGATCCTGACGTCACCGACCACCGAGGGCACGTCGGACATCCGTCCGCTCTGCACGGTGTGAGTCTGCTGTCAGCGTGAACCTTCCGGAGCCACACTCCACTACGATCACTGATCGGTACGTGTGGTTTCGGAAGGTTGTGTGGTGGCGAAGAAGCAGATTCCCGTAATAGTCGTCGCAGGCTTTCTCGGTTCGGGCAAGACGACGCTGCTCAACCATCTTCTGCGTAACAACGACGGTGTACGCATCGGCGTGATCGTCAACGACTTCGGATCCGTCAACATCGACTCGATGATGGTCGCCGGTCAGGTCGATTCGATGGTCTCTCTCAGCAACGGCTGTTTGTGCTGCGCTGTCGACGTCTCGGACATGGACGAGATGCTGAACAAGTTGGCGCACCGGCAGTCCGGGATCGACGTGATCGTCATCGAGGCCAGCGGGCTTGCCGAGCCGCGGAACATGATTCGACTCGTCCTCGGAAGTGAGAACCCGTCTGTCGTCTACGGCGGCCTGGTGGTCCTGGTCGACGGAGCCAATTTCTCCACCGTTCGCCGCGAACATCCCGAGCTCGATCAACATGTCCGCCTGGCAGACCTGGTGGTAGTCAACAAGATCGACAGCGTTCCGGTCGCCGAACGCGAGCGATTCACGGCCGAAATTCGTGAGTTGAATCGGCGAGCGCCGATGGTGGAAACCTCGCACTCGCGGATAGACCCCGCTCTGCTGTTCGATACCGGCGAGGTGACCCCTCCTGCTCCGGGCGATCAACTGAGCCTCGACGAGCTCCTGCGCGACGGGCACGACGACGACCACGAGGACGGCTCGTGTCATCACGATCACCTGCACCACCGCTACGAATCGGTTGATTTCGCATCGGAGACGCCTCTCGATGCCAGGGCCTTGACGCACTTTCTCGAGAATCAGCCGTCGGGTGTTTACCGCATCAAGGGCTTCGTGAACTTCGAGATTCCGGGCTACACAGGAAAATTCGAGATCCAATCGGTGGGTGATCATGTCCGGATCACGCCGCTGCGATGGAAGTCGGGCGAACCTCGAACCACGCAACTGGTCGTGATCGGCACCGGGATGGATTCGGGGGCGGTCGGCAGCGCGCTCCGCGCCTGCATGCGCGAAGAAACGGTCGAACCGCACCCCGACGCCATGCTGGGATTGCACCGCTATACCGTCGGGGCGTGAGTGAATCAGCTGTATCCGTGTACGAAGCGATTCGGCGACGGCGAGACGTTCGCGCCGAGTTCTCGGGAGAGATCGTCCCCGACGAAACTCTGATGCGCATTCTCGACGCCGCCCATCGCGCGCCGAGCGTGGGAAACACGCAACCGTGGGATTTTGTGGTCGTTCGTAATCCGGAGACGCTCGACACCTTCGCGGCACACGTCGCCGATGCCCGGGTGAATTTCGCGCAGTCCTTGCCCGAGGATCGCCGCTCGACGTTCGACCCCATCAAGATCGAGGGAATCGCCGAGAGTGGTACCGGCATCGTCGTCACTTACGACCCGTCGCGCGGTGGCCCGAACATCCTCGGCCGTCATACCGTCGACGACACCGGGCTGTTCTCGGCGGTACTGGCAATTCAGAATTTGTGGCTCGCCGCGGTAGCCGAGGAGATCGGCATCGGCTGGGTTTCGTTCTACGACGAGAAGTACCTCACCGAACTCATGGGCATTCCGTCACCCGTTCGCCCCATTGCGTGGCTGTGCGTCGGCAAGGTGACCGAGTTTCAACAGGTTCCGGATCTCGAACGCTTCGGATGGCGACAGCGCCGGCCACTGGCCGACGCTGTCCATTACGAAACCTATTGAGTTGTACCGGGTGGCCTAGCGTGCGGGACGGCCACCGGTGGAGCCTGCGGTGCGAGCGCCGCCGCCGGTGCGGGGACGGCGAGCGCCACCACCGGCATGTTCCTGACGGGCAGCTCCGCCGGTGCGAGCACCGCGTGACTGACCGCCCTGTCCGGAGCGAGCCTGACCCGAACGTGCTGCGCCGCCGCGTCCACCCTGGCCGGCGGGACGCTGCCCGCGTCCACCGTTCGGCTGGGCAGGAGCCTTCGGAGCCGGCGTGACGTGCGGTGCGATGTCGCCGACCAACTTGACGACGTGCTCGGAGTTGGCAGTCGAACGGACCGGGGTCACCTTGATGGCTGCCTTGCGCATGAGGATCGCAAGATCCTTACGCTGCTCGGGCAGAACCACGGTGACCACGTCGCCGGCGCTACCTGCGCGAGCGGTGCGACCACTGCGGTGCAGGTAAGCCTTGTGCTCGGCCGGCGGATCGACGTGGACGACCAACTCGACGTCGTCGACGTGGACGCCACGCGCTGCGACGTCGGTGGCGACGAGGACGCGCGCTTCACCGGCGGAGAATGCCGCCAGGTTACGGTCGCGAGCAGCCTGCGAGAGGTTGCCGTGAAGGTCAACGGACGGGATGCCCGACTCGGTGAGCTGGCGAGCCAACTTGCGAGCCTGGTGCTTGGTGCGCATGAACAGGATGCGACGACCGGTACCGGAAGCGAGCTTCTCGACCAGAGCCTTCTTGGCTTCGACGCCGTCGACGTCGAACACGTGGTGCGTCATTGCGGCGACGGGGGAGTTGGCCTCGTCGACCGAATGCATGACCTCGTTCTTGAGGAAACGCTTGACGAGCTTGTCGACGCCGTTGTCCAGCGTTGCCGAGAACAGTAGACGCTGCCCGTCCTGCGGGGTGGACGAGAGGATGCGGGTGACGACGGGCAGGAAGCCGAGGTCGGCCATGTGGTCGGCCTCGTCGAGCACGGTGATCTCGACGGCGTCGAGACTGACGAACTTCTGCTTCATGAGGTCTTCGAGGCGACCGGGGCAGGCGACGACGATGTCGACTCCGGCCTTGAGAGCCTGAACCTGGCGGTGCTGCGAGACACCACCGAAGATCGTGGTCACGCGCAAGTCGTATGCGGCGGCCAACGGTTCGAGGGTTGCGGTGATCTGGGTGGCGAGCTCACGCGTCGGTGCGAGCACCAGGCCGAGCGGTCGACCCGGACGACGCTTTCCTCCGGACAGTTCGCCGGCGAGGCGGGAGACCATGGGGATGGAGAACGCGAGGGTCTTGCCGCTTCCGGTCTTTCCGCGGCCCAGTACGTCGCGCCCCGAGAGAGTGTCGGGGAGGGTGTCGATCTGGATCGGGAACGGAGAAGTGATTCCGCCGTCTTCGAGAGCTTTCACCAGCGGTGCGCGCACACCGAGGGCTGCGAAGGTGGTAGCGGGCGTAGAGATGTCAGACAAGTGTGTTCAGAGCCTTTCGGGCACGTGTTCGTGCCCGGATGCCGACACGGGAATTAACCGGTCGAACAATCAAGCACAGTGGTGGCGGCGCTGCCGGTCGGCAGGCTTCTTCGCCGTAAGAAGAGCGGGTGCATTGAGCACTCAGCAAGAAAATTTGCGTTCTACGACGCTGGATGCCCGATTTCAGGCACCTAGTGATCGCAACTCTACCTTCCCGGAGCGTTCGACCTACAACCCGACCCATTCGGAGACGCCGTTCGCGAAGTGTTGCCGCTTCCAGATCGGTACCTCGTGCTTGATGCGCTCCACCAGTTCGGCGCACGCGGCAAACGCCTCCGCTCGATGCGGCGCGGCGACGGCGGCGACCAGTGCGAGATCACCGATCTCGAGGTGACCGACGCGATGGATCGCAGCAACCGGCAGGGCGGTCGAGGCCGCAACCTCTTGGCAGCACGTCTCGAGGAAGCGTTCGGCATCCGGATGCGCTTGGTACTCCAACGCCGAAACCGCTTGACCTCCATCGTGATTGCGCACCGTTCCCGTGAACACCACAACAGCGCCGTTCTTCGGACCGGCAACGGCGGCGTCGACGGTGTCTGCGTGAATCGGTTGCTCGGAGATCCGAGCCAATAGCTCACTCATCGTGCGCTCCTCCGCCTGCGACCTGCGCGAGCAGGTGATCGATGATGGGTCCGAGGACGGCGAGACCGTCCTTCACTCCACCGGGAGAACCCGGAAGATTGACGATGACCGTCGTACTTGTGAGACCTGCCACACCACGGCTCAGCGACGCGTGTGGTGTCTTCTCGAGGCCCTTGGTCCGGATCGCTTCTGCGACGCCGGGCAACTCACGGGTCAAGACTGCCCGGGTAGCTTCCGGGGTGGCATCCGTGGGGGAAGCCCCGGTGCCGCCTGTACTGATGACGAGTGACGGGGAGCCCTCCTTGGCGTCAGCGATGCCCGCCGCGATGTCTGCGTCGGCGTACACAAGCGGTCCACGTACCTCGAAGTCCCGTTCACGTAGCCAGGTCGCGATCGTGGGTCCGGTGGTGTCGGGTCTGGTGCCGTTCGCACCGCCGGTGGAAGCCACGAGGACGGTCGCGGACCGTGCCGAGGTGAAGGTGTGCGCCGGAGCTGTCTGTGCGTTCTGAGTGTCGCGGGTCCAATGTCCGCGTTTACCACCGTCTTTGGTGAGCAGACGAACACCGTTCATGGTAGCTCCGGGGTCCACCGCTTTGACCATGTCGTGCAAGGTCAGGCCGGCTACCGCGACGGCGGTGAGTGCTTCCATCTCGACGCCGGTCTGTCCGCGAGTCTTCGCCGTCGCCTCGACGGTGATCGATGTTTCGGTGAACCCGAATTCCACCTTGACCGACGAGAGCGCGAGTTGATGACACAGCGGGATCAGTTCGGAGGTCTTCTTCGCACCGGCGATTCCGGCGATGCGCGCGGTGGTGAGGACATCAGCCTTGGGCATGCCGTCGGCGCGGACGAGGCGAACTACCTCGGCGGTCGTGACGAGTTCACCGGCAGCGACGGCGATACGCGTCGTCTCGGCCTTGGCGCTGACGTCGACCATGCGCGCTCGGCCCTCGCTGTCGACGTGTGTCAATTCGGTCATCAGTGTCCTTTGAACAGATCGAGTGAATCAGATCGAGGAAGTCGAGAGCGGGACGACGTCGACGAGATCGCCCGCGCCGAGCTCGGTCACGGCGGCGGGGATGTCGATCAGGACGTCGGCCCACGCCATGGCTGCAACAAGGTGCGATCCGGGTCCGGCAACGAGTTCGATTCCGTCCGCAGTTCTGCGTGCCCGCAGGAACTGCCGCTTGCCGTCCACCGAACGCAGCGGTGCAGTCAACGGGAGTCGCTCGCGCGGGATCTCGGGCAGGCCCGCGGCCCGGCGCAGTTCGCCCCGTGCGAAGACCTCGAAGGAGACCATGGTGCTCACCGGGTTGCCCGGGAAGCTCAGTACCGGCACTTCGTTCACCACTGCAGTGCCTTGCGGACCGCCCGGCTGCATTGCGACGTGGCCGAAGTGTGCTCCCAGAGGCGTGAGAGTTTCCTTCACTACCTCGAAGTCGCCCATGGACACTCCGCCGGAGGTGAACACCAGATCAGCGACCGAGGTTGCGTACGAGAGCAATTCGCGGAAATCGGCGGGGTCGTCGCTGCTTCGGGCGACGGATACGACATCGGCGCCGTTGGCTTCGGCCAATGTTGCCAAAGCTGGACCGTTGGAATCGTAGATCTCACCGGGTTCGAGAGTTGTTCCGGCACTTTTCAGTTCGGCGCCCGTCGTAATTATCGCGACCCGTGGCTTCGTGTAGGTGTCGAGCGAGGCCAAGCCCACAGCACTCAGCGCGGCGATATGGCGAGGTTCCAAGTGCGTTCCGGCCGTGACCAGTAGCATTCCGGCGGTGATGTCGCTGCCACGTTCGCGTACGAATTCGCCTACCGACCTGCCCCGTTCGATCGTGACGACGTGCTCGGTGACACCCGTTGTGTCCTCGACCGGAACAACGGCGTCGGCACCCTCGGGGAGCGGAGCACCGGTCATGATGCGAAATGCCGATCCTGGAAGGTGTTTCGGTGGTTTTCCGCTTCCAGCGGCGATCACGCCTCGAACCGTCAGTGTGGTCGGAACCGAGGCCACAGAAGCAGCATCGACGGCATACCCGTCCATCTGCGAGTTGCGGAAGAGTGGCAGGTCTACCGGCGATGCGATATCCGAGCAAGTTATGCGCCCCAACGCTTCTGCCGTCGGAACTGCCGTCGGAGAGAGGGTGTGCAGGCCGGTGAGCAATCCGGAGATGTGCGACGCGTGTTCCTCGACCGAATGCGCGCTCATGACAGTAACCTCGACAACCTCGACATGTTTTGATCCTAGGCGGTGTGGTCCGTCCGACACACGGAGTACGGCTTTCGGTCATACTGGAGCAATACGGAAGTTGGTGAAGTGATGACAGTGGTCTCGATGGGAATTCCCACCGTGCGGTTCGACGCTGCCTCCCTCGCCGGTCGTCCCGAGACGGATCTCCTGGTCGACAGGTTCGGGCGTGTTGCCAGAGATCTGCGAGTCTCGATCACCGAGAAGTGTTCACTTCGTTGCACGTATTGCATGCCGGAGGAAGGCTTGCCGGCCATCGCTGCGGAAGATCTTCTGAGTGCCGACGAGATCATTCGAGTAGTCGGAATCGGCGTCGAACGAGTCGGTATTCGCGAGGTGAGATTCACCGGCGGCGAACCGCTGATGCGTAGTGACCTCGAAAAGATCATCGGGGGGTGCGCCGCGCGCGTGCCAGGAATTCCACTTTCCATGACTACCAACGCCGTTGGGCTCGAACATCGTGCGGCGAAGTTGGCTGCAGCTGGTTTGACTCGCATCAATGTTTCCCTGGATTCGGTTGATCGCGCCCATTTCGCTGAATTGACGCGTCGAGACAGGTTGCCGTCCGTTCTCGCGGGAATTCGAGCGGCAGCTGCGGCCGGGCTCGCGCCACTGAAGATCAATGCGGTGCTGATGCGTGAAACGCTCCACGGCGCGGCGGATCTTTTGCAGTGGTGCCTCGAAGCCGGCGTCGAATTGCGCTTTATCGAGCAAATGCCTCTGGACGCAGACCATGCATGGGCACGCGAGAACATGGTGACCGCGGCTGAATTGTTGTCCGTTTTGGGAAGCCGTTTCGAATTGGAAGCAATCGGCCGTGAAGATCCGTCGGCTCCTGCCGAAGAATGGCGTGTCGACGGGACCACGATGACGGTAGGGATCATCGCTTCCGTGACCCGCTCGTTCTGCAGTGAATGCGATCGGACGCGAATGACCGCAGAGGGAACAATTCGGTCATGTCTGTTCAGTGACCGTGAAGTTGATCTGCGTGCCGCGCTCAGGGCCGGAGCAAGTGACGACGAACTAGCGGATTTGTGGCGCGGTGCGATGTGGAACAAGTGGGCTGGGCACGGCATCGACGCCGCGGACTTCGTTCCGCCGGAAAGAAGTATGGGAGCGATTGGTGGCTGATCCGCATTCGATCTCGGTTCGTTACTTTGCTGCTGCAGCGGATGTATCCGGTTGCCGTAGCGAGGTAGTCGCCATCTCGCCTGACAACACACTTGCCGAGTTGGTGGCGGTGCTGGTCGGGCGATACGGACCGGAGATGGAGCGGGTGCTGTCGGTCTCGGCTTTCCTCGTCGGTGACGAGTTGACCCGCGACGTCTCTCGAGCCTCCGGTAGCGCTGTCGATATTCTTCCGCCTTTCGCTGGAGGCTAGTCCGAGAATTGCCGGCGTAGCTATTTGTGGGCTGCCGACGTATTGTCCTTTTTCGGTTTGCCGGTCCAAATATTTATATCTTGATCACTCCAGCTCAAGTGGCATCTATCTCCGTTTTCTCCATTGTTGGTCAATTGTCCAGCATTGGTCGTTTTGTTTAGTTTCTCCTACTTTTGGGGGAGCGAATGCACTTCGAATTGCCAAGGTGATTTGTCATCTGTTTGGATGACAAAAGAAATACCTTCGCTGTTGGTAATTGTCGACATGTGTTAATTTTGGCGCAATTCCACTCGGGATATGTGAAAGGTATTTCAATGTCGATTAATTCCACGCGCCGTGTCGGAGTCGTCGTAGCGCTCCTCGGGGCAGCTGCACTCACCGCTCCGGCAATTGCTACTGCGCTTCCGTCCACCGGTTCTCTCGGCTCTTCTGCGCCGGAAGCCTCGTGCTCGACCCTGTCCACCGAAGCGACGCCGAACGGGTGGGGCATCCCGTTCACCGACGAGAAGGATCAGACCGCGTCGTACTCGGCCGACAACGTTCTCGACAAGGACGGCTCACTGAAGCTGGCCGTTGACGGTACCGGCGATCGTTCGGTTTCCTACCATTCGGCCGGCGGTATCAAGCTGTCCGACGCAGTCGGCAAGGCGATCGGCTTTGCCGAGCGCGCCGCCACGCCGACTGCGGCGTTCCAGCTCCGCCTCACCGGAACGACCGGCGGAAAGTTCGAGAACGGATTCACCACCCTGGTGTGGGTCCCGGGACCCGACGCCACGCCGACAGCTGACGGCGGCGTTCACGCGGATCTCCAGAAGGGCGTGTGGTGGAGCACTCAGAACATCGACGGCGCCAAGGACCGCGTGTCAGTGCCTTTGGCTGACATCGTCGCCGCGAACCCGAACGCGGTAGTCGACCACTACGGCGTCAGTGTGGGCACCGGTTCCGCCGCCACGTCGACGCTGGTCGATGCAGTGCAGTTCAACGGATGCACCACCAACTTCGCGAAGAAGGATCCGGCTTCGGGAACGGGTTCGCTGGGCGACGTCTTCGGCAGCCTGTTCGGTAGCTAGTCGCTGGTAAGAGCTCTGGTAGGAGTTACTTCCACCAGTCATCGAGGGGTGTGACCGGCACCGTGCGCTTGTGACGAGTGTTGGTGAACATCTTCTCGAGCTTCTCGGCTACCTCGGAGGAAACGTCCTTTCCTTCGAGGTAGTCGTCTATCTGTGAGTACGTGACGCCGAGGGCAACTTCGTCGGGTAGCGCGGGTCGGTCGTCCTCGAGGTCGGCGGTCGGCACCTTGCGCCACGTGCTCTCGGGTGCGCCCAATTCCTGCAGCAATGCAGCGCCCTGGCGTTTGCTCAAGCCGGTGAGCGGCGTGATGTCGACACCGCCGTCACCGAATTTCGTGAAGAAGCCGGTAATCGCTTCTGCGGCGTGGTCGGTACCGATCACGAGGTAGCCGAGCTGACCGGCAATCGCATACTGGATGACCATTCGTTCGCGCGCCTTGATGTTGCCGCGGACGAAGTCGCGCAGTTCGCCGTTTCCCAGCGCCTCGGAGGCCTCACGGGCTGTCGCGTCGGCGCCAGGCTTGACGTTGACCGTGAGAGAGCGGTCCGGCTTGATGAAGCCGAGCGCGATCTGAGCATCGGATTCGTCGGCCTGAGCGCCATACGGGAGACGAACGGCGACTAACTCGGCCTCGAGGCCCTCTTCGCGAAGTTCCGTGACCGCGCGTTGGGCGAGGGCTCCGGCGAGCGTGCTGTCCTGACCGCCGCTGATTCCCAGAACGAACCCTTTGGCGGGGGTCGAGCGCACGTAGTCCTTCAGGAACTGGACTCGCGCGCGAACCTCCGCTGCGGCGTCGATTGTCGGCTTTGTGCCGAGTTCTTCGATGATGCTTTCACGCAGTGTGGCCATGAATGGACTCTAGCGATGTGAGCAGGCGCGTGCAGTGCCACCGTATCCGGGGCGGTACGGTCGCGCACATGAGTGCGAACAACGTTCTGGTGGTCAGTGCGACGAAGTCGGAAGCGGCATACGTGCCGCAAGGATACGAACTGCTGATCACGGGGATTGGAAAGGTCAGTGCTGCAACAGCAGTCGCCTCTGCTCTCGCGCGGTACGAGCGGGATGATCTGCCGCTGGTCGTCAACATCGGGACAGCCGGTGCGCTGCACGCGCACCACGGCGGCCTCTATGTTCCCGGCGTCGTCATCAATCACGACATCAGCAGCACCGCGATCCGAGCGCTGGGGCACGACGTCGCGGACCGTTTGGTGCTCGCCGGCGGTGACGACTCGGTGTTGGCGACCGGCGACGCATTCATCGCCGACGCTGCAACCCGGGACGCCCTTGCACAGCGAGCCGATCTGGTCGACATGGAGGGGTTTGCCATCGCATTCGCCGCGCAGGCTGCGGGTGCTACCTGCCGACTCGTCAAACACGTCAGCGATCACGCGGACGACTCGGCCTTGGACTGGCCCGCGATGATCGATGCCAGCGCCCGCGAGTTGGGGCGCTGGCTGCTCGACAACGTCTGATCGAGCCTGCAGCGTCTGGTCAAGCCTGCGCAGTCAGTATCAATCCGGTGTCGTCGGGCTTGCGCAGGGTCAGCGTGTCGGCGTCGACGGTGTAGCTCACTTCGCCGTCGAGCACCGCCAGGATCTGGCGCTCGATGTCCATGTTCTCCTCGGGGCAAGCCATACGCGTGGTTGCCATCGGCGTGAACGTGACTGTGGTGTCGGACGTCTGGGCGCTTCCGGTCATGCGATTGCATCCGGTGCTCCCGCTGACCGAACCGTCTGCGGCAATCGTCAGTTCGGGAGCTGACGTCTCCAGAGCCAGGCTCGTACTGATCGCATCGGGACTGATGAGGGACGTGACAGTCCACGTCGTGCCCTGCAGCGGTCGATCCGGCGTGACGATTTTCTTGTCCTGCAGGGTGACTGTGGCGTCCTTCGATGTCAGGACGAGGGTGTCGCCGTCGAGGCTCCACGCCGGCGCAGCGGTCAGCAATGTTGTTGTCCAGGAGTCGGATTCGGCGATGCCGGGAGGGCAGCCCATCATGGTCGACGCCATGGTGCCGGTGGTCAGCTTGCCGTCGGTGAACTCGACCGAACCGTTTGCCGTGTTGCATCCGGCGCTCGCGGACACTCGACCGGCCTGGCTGAAGTCGAGAGTCAGCGGGCCGCCGCCGGGAATTTGTGTTCCATCCACGGAGGTCGAGATGAACACACGACCGGAGGGATCCGTCTTGTCTTCGGGGGAGTCGGACGAAGCGGAGCAACCACTTACCGCGGCGATGGTCAGGAGGCCGATGACGGCTGCAGCGATGCGCATGGGCTCACATTAAGTGGTGGGACGGATCTGGGGAGTCAACATCGAGTAACGCGCCGGGCAAGGTCTTCCCAGCCGGCCGCCAGGCGCTCGGTGGTCATCCCGAGATCGCGCACCTGATGAAGGACGAGCGACGCTTCGAGCGGTGCCAACAGTGCTGAAGCGAGCAGATCGAGGTCGCCCTCGACGCCGGCTCCTCGAAGAAGCCCGATGACGTGAGCGATGCCGAGAGCCCGGGCCGGACCGCCGAAGCGGTATTCAGGAGCGTTTTCCGCCGCTCGGAGGACTTCGCCCTGTACTTCCACCATGGCAATCCGGGCTCGTCCGAACGCGATGAGGCGCTCGATCGGCGGCGCGCCCGGACCCAACGGTGGGGGGCCGAACATGAATGCCTGCTGCAGTTCTCGCTCGGTGTGATCGAGCAGTGCCTGCATCAGTCCCGATCGATTGCCGAAGCGCCGAAAAACTGTGCCCTTGCCCACACCGGCCCGGCACGCGACAGCATCCATCGTCACCGCGTCGACACCTCGCTCGGCAACGAGGAGGGCTGCGGCGTCGAGCAGAAGTACGCGGTTACGTGCTGCGTCACCGCGCTCGACCGGCGCGGCGCCGATCTGGGGGAGGGGGATTGCGCTCACGGGATCAGGTTACAGGGCTGTGGAATGTAAGTGGACCGCGGTCCGTTTAGTTGATATAACTTTCAACCGGAGCCACCAACCGCACCACTCTCGAAGGAATCTCGTTATGTCACAGACCAATGTTCTCGTTCTCGTCGGCAGCTTGCGCGCCGGATCCGTCAACCGCCAGCTTGCCGAGACGGCTGTGTCCGCCGCACCCGAGGGTGCCACGCTGACGGTCTTCGAAGGCCTCGCCGACGTCCCCTTCTACAACGAAGACATCGACGTCGAGGGTGCTTCCATCCCCGCTGTCGACGCACTGCGCTCCGCTGCGAGCGACGCGGACGCGTTCCTGCTCGTCACCCCCGAGTACAACGGCACCATTCCCGCAGTTCTGAAGAACGCCATCGACTGGATCTCGCGTCCGTACGGTGTCGGTGCAGTCAAGGACAAGGCTGTCGCAGTCATCAGCGCTTCGCCCAGCGGCAACGGCGCCAAGTGGGCACACGAAGACACCACCAAGGCAGTCCGTATCGCCGGCGGCAAGGTCGTCGAGGACACTGCACTGAGCATCGGTGGGACCGGCGCACTGTTCGGTGAGCTGCACCCGCGTGAGAACGCAGAGGTGCTCGCTCAGGTCTCCAAGGTCGTCTCCGACCTCGTCGACGCCGGCAAGCAGCTCGTCAACGCGTAATTCGTTTCACGAATGAGGGCCATGCCGGAAGGTGTGGTCCTCACTCGTATGCGCGCTAGAGCCCTTCGCGTTCCATCGCGTCGTCGACCGCGTCGCGAACCGACTCGAAATCCTTGCCGGCCATCATCGCTTCGCCCATCGCAGCATCGATACGGTCGGCGACGGCGGCGTACCGACGCTCCCAGTTCTCCTTGTCCTCCCGCCAGTAACCCATCACGTGCATGCGGGGTGCCGGGATTTCCCATGTTCGACGCAGATGGGCGCGGATGCGTCTGGCGGTCGCGGCCTCGACTGCACACCAGATGTAGCCCTCGCCGGGGGGCAGGGC
>NZ_CAURKP010000116.1:0-17144 GCF_963525155.1 uncultured Rhodococcus sp. | reverse complement strand
TAGGCACTTGCGAGCTCCTTCATGTTGAGCACCGCTCGAGTCGAAAGCTGCCGACGAGCGAGTGAACGGGTGTCGGTTTTCAGTCTGTCCCGAGGAGACGCACACCACACCTGACGAAACGGAGTGTTCGATCGTCGAACTTGTGCCGTTTAGGCGCGGCTAGCCGTTGATGACGTGACGATCGCCGAGCGGTCGGCTCAGCGGGACATCCAAGCTGCCGAACACGGCAACCAGAATGCACATCTTGTCCGCGGCCTCGGGCAGTGCCCCGGTTCGGAGCGTGACGATCACCGTCGTATCGGTCTCTTCGACGGTTGCGTACGCGCCGTAGCACTCCGGAGTGCCGGTCACGAAGTGGACGGCCACCGTGTGATCGTCGACCTCGGACCACGATTCGAACATCGTGGCCGTCGCACCCACGATGTCGGTGCGGCTGTCGAACTCCGTGCCCATCTCGCTGTCGTCGACCTCGTCGGGAACGGGGGTTCCGAGCGACCAGTCGGCGGGACTTGCTTCGTTGGCCGCCATCGGATTCGGTGCGGCAACCGGCCCCGTGGTCTGGGCCCCGACGGAGCATCCGGCCACAGCAAGGCAGGCCAGAACGGCGAGGGTTAGTACACGCATGAATCCACCGTAACCCTGCTCAAGCGAGTAGCGCTGTGACCAGCGCAATTGCCGGAATTGACGCCAAAGTGGTGACAAAGGCACTGTCTCGGGCGAGGACCATTCCGCGCCGATAGCGGCTTGCGTAGATGAAGACGTTCTGCGCCGTCGGCAACGTCGAGACGACCACGATGGCGAACAACTGATGACCGTCGATGCCGAGGAGGAAATGCGCCATCAGATAGGCCAGCACAGGTTGGACCACGATCTTGAGCGTCGACGCCAGCGCGACGTCGCGGCGTGGACTCGAGCCTTTCTCCAGCACCCGCACGCCGTAGAGCGAGAGCCCGAATGCCAACAGCGCACCGGGTACGGACGTCGCGCCGATCAATTCGAAAGGCTGCATCAGCGGCCGGGGCGGTACCCAACCGATCAACGCGACGATCAACCCCGCAGCGCCCGCGAGCACGATCGGATTCTTGAACGGGGCGGTGACGGTGTCGATCAACGAGAGCTTCTCGGCATCCGCGCCGCGAAGGGCCGTCAGATCGAGGATCGTCAAGGCGATCGGGGAGTACACGACGATCTGGAAGAGCAGGAGCGGCGCGACGAACGTGGCATCGCCGAGCACGAACACCGCGATCGGGATTCCGAGGTTGGCTGAATTCACGTACGAAGCCGACAGCGCGCCGATGGTCAGTTCGGGTAGCGGCCGGTTGAGCCAGATCTTTGCGACGACGACGTACAGAGCGCCGACGGCAAAGGCAGTAGCCGACGCAACGGCGAGCGTCGGCGAGAAGATCACCGAAAGATCGGACGACGCGAGGGTGGTGAACAGCAGGGCAGGCGTCGCGACGAAGAAGACGAGTCGACCGAGAACGAACTGTCCTTGGCTACCGAGGGTGCCGAGACGGCCGAGGAGATACCCAACCGCGATGACAACAAAAATTACGGTGAAACCCGCAACAACTCCCGACACGCTGCGGGCACCTCTCGACTGGAATGAACGACTTCGGGAAATCTTAGTCCGGGCAACAAAAAGGCCGCGCAGTCGAGTGACTGCGCGACCTCTTCGGTACTTCTACGTGTGACTACTGAGCACGTATGACTACCGGGCGGCGGTGAAGGGGAGCAACGCCATTTCGCGTGCGTTCTTCACTGCAACGGCGACCTGACGCTGCTGCTGCGGGGTCAGGCCCGTGACGCGACGGCTGCGGATCTTGCCGCGGTCCGAGATGAACGTGCGAAGCAAGTTGATGTCCTTGTAATCGACATGCGTGATCTTCGCTGCGAACAACGGGTTCTTCTTGGGCTTACGACCCTCTACGGGGCGTGGCTTCTTCGACGGTGAACGCTTGACTGCCATCCGACTTCCTTACCAGCTCGACTTGTGTACGCCAGGCAGTTCCCCACGGTGCGCCATTTCTCGCACGCGAATCCGGGAGAGCCCGAACTTCCGCAGGTGGCCGCGCGGACGTCCATCCGCAGCGTCTCGATTGCGCAATCGTACCGGACTGGCGTCGCGTGGTAGACGTTGCAGGGTCGCTTGGGCCTTCGCGCGCTCCTCTGCCGAGCTTTTCGGGGAGCGGATCGTCTCCTTGAGAGCGGACCGCTGCTCCGCGTACCGCTCGACGACGACCCGTCGCTGGTTGTTCTTCGCGATCTTCGACTTCTTGGCCATGCCTACTTCTCTTCTCGGAAATCGACGTGCTTTCGCAGCACCGGGTCGTACTTCTTCAGTACGAGTCGATCGGGGTCGTTACGACGGTTCTTGCGGGTCACGTACGTGTACCCGGTGCCCGCGGTGGACTTGAGTTTCACGATCGGGCGGATCTCGTTGCGTGCCATCTGCTCAGACCTTCTCGCCGCGCGCGCGGATCCGGGCGACGACGGATTCGATGCCGTCGCGGTCGATCGTCTTGATGCCCTTGGTCGAGAGCGTGAGTGTGATGCGACGCCCCTCGCTGGGCAGGAGGTAGGTCTTGCGCTGGATGTTCGGGTTCCAGCGACGGTTCGAACGCTTGTGAGAGTGCGAGACGGATTTTCCGAACCCCGGCACACGTCCGGTCACTTGGCAGTGAGCCGACATGGGTGTTCCTTTCAACTTGCAGATGACAATCATTTTCGACAATGCGGTGAGATCAATGTACCGTTCAACCTCGGTAATGACAATCATTCCCAGAAAGGCCCGCTGTGAACACGATCTTGGACGGCAGGACTCCGCTGGTCCTGGTCGCCGGCATGAGCGAATCCACCCCACGCACCGCACGAGCGTTGCTGCGAACCGGAACTGTTCTGGTCCACCACGACCTGAGCCACGTCCGTGAAGGGGTGGTCCGGCGGACGGTCACCTCGATGACCGGGAGTGCCGGGTCTGCCGGCACTGTGTCCGAGCGCGAGACGATCCTCGAGCTCGCGCACGGCTGCGTCTCCTGCACCCTGCGCGAAGACTTGCTGCCGCTCCTGCGCCGGCTTCACTCGCACAGTTCGGTGCAGCGGATCGTGTTGCTGTTGGACCGGCAACTCGAGCCCGAGGCGCTGTGCTGGGCGATCGAGCACGTCGTCGTAACCGGCGTCGTCGGCCAACTGGACGGACCGGCGCAGCGGGACGTCCGCGTCGACGCCGTCGTGACGTGCATCGACGCGGCGACCTGGCTGGCAGACGCCACCGGCGACGAAGCTCTCGACGACGACCGCACCCTGGCTCAGGTCGTCGTCGGGCAGGTCGACTTCGCCGACGCGCTCGTCCTACGCGGGTCCGATGCGCTCGACGGCTGGCAGCGGTCCCGCTTGAACGCGGTTCTCGCGCGCATCGCTCCACGGGTACCCGTCTTCGATGAGGGAGACGACATCGAGGCACTGCTCCTAGAGGTGCCTGCGGATGCGCGACGCGGTGAACTGGCCGACGCTCACTCACCGCTGTTGCGTCGCCAGCCGCCGCTCGACGACGACGGCGGAGTGATGCTCGTCGAGTTCACCGCGAACCGGCCGTTCCACCCCGGACGTCTGCACGAGGCGATCGACGTCCTGCTCGAAGGCGTCGTGTACTCCCGAGGGCGAGTCTGGGTGGCAACCCAACCGGGTGAAGCGCTCTGGCTCGAATCGGCGGGCGGTGGCCTGCGAGTTGCCAGCGCTGATACCTGGCTTGCCGCGATGACGCCGGAGGAACGAGACCGCGTTCCAGCTGAACGCCGTGCACTCGCGGCCCTGAAATGGGACGAGCGTTTCGGTGATCGCGACACCTCGATGGTCGTTCTCACATGCGGTGCGAACCCGCTCGAGATCGACCGAACACTGCAGCACGCCTTGGTCACCGACGACGAATTGGCGGACGAAGCGTCGTGGGCAACGTGGGAAGACCCGTTCGGCGAGTTTCACGAAGACCCGTGTGACGAATCCGAATCACCTTATGCCGAAACCGAATCAACGCGAGAGGGAAACGAATGAAGAAGCAGATGCACCCCGACTACCACCCGGTGGTGTTCCAGGACGCCAGCACCGGCAAGAGCTTCCTGACCCGATCGACCGTGACGAGTGAGCGCACCGTCGAATGGGAAGACGGCGGCACGTACCCGCTGCTGGTCGTCGATGTCACGAGCGACTCGCACCCGTTCTGGACCGGAGCGCAACGCGTGATGGACACTGCAGGACGCGTCGAGAAGTTCGAGCGTCGCTACGGAAAGCGCAAGGCACTCTGATGGCTGTTCCCAAGCGGAAGATGTCCCGTTCCAACACGCGCAGCCGTCGTGCCCAGTGGAAGGCGACGGCGCCCGATCTGGTCGAGGTCACGGCCTTCGGCCAGACCCACCGGGTGCCTCGGCGACTGGTCAAAGCAGTTCGGCTCGGGGTGATCGACCCGAGCCGCATCTGACCGTGCGATCCTTGGCCGGTGCTGCTGAGGATCCTCGAACTGGTGGGCATCGTGGCGTTCGCGGCCTCGGGTGCCCTGGTGGGCGTCACCAAGCGACTCGACATCTTCGGGGTGTGCTCGGTCGGTGTGTTCACCGGCATCGGCGGCGGTATCGTCCGCGACGTTCTCCTCGGCGTCCATCCGCCCAGCTCTCTGAGCAGTTGGCCGTACTTCGGAACGGCCGCCGCCACCTCACTCGCCGTGTTCTACCTCCACGAGCCGCTCAATCGACTGCGTCGTGAAATCCTGGCGCTCGACGCACTGGGGATGGGCTTGTTCGCGAGCACCGGCGCCGTCATCGCGCTGGACAACAACGCCAGTTCGCTGGCGGCGACGTTGATCGGTGCGACCGCGGCGATCGGCGGCGGCGTGATCCGCGACGTTCTCGTCAACGAGGTGCCACTGCTCCTGCACAAGGACCTGTACGCGGTTCCCGCACTGCTCGGCGCTGCGTTGGTGGTCACAGTCTCGCAAGCCGGACTGTCCACCAACGCCGCGCTGGTGTGCGGCACAGCGTTCGCCGCGGTGTTCAGACTGCTTGCGTTATGGCGTCATTGGAGCCTGCCCGGGCCGAGGCGAACCCGGGACTGACCGCGACACGCCGGAGGCCGGAATCGGACCCTCTCAGCCGCATCTCAGCACTTCAGTCCAAACTGTCGGTATGCGTATTTTGGTGGTCGACGACGACCGGGCGGTTCGCGAGTCGCTTCGGCGGTCGCTCAGCTTCAACGGCTACACGGTCGAGCTCGCGGTCGACGGGCTCGACGCACTCGAGAAGATCCTCGCCAACCGGCCCGACGCCGTCGTTCTCGACGTCATGATGCCGCGACTCGACGGACTCGAAGTGTGCCGTCGTCTTCGCAGTGCCGGCGACGACCTGCCCATCCTCGTGCTCACCGCCCGCGATTCGGTCAGCGAGCGAGTGGCCGGCCTCGATGCCGGAGCGGACGACTACCTGCCCAAGCCCTTCGCTTTGGAAGAGTTGCTTGCCAGGTTGCGTGCACTTCTGCGTCGCACCGCGCCCGATCTGGACGCCGATTCCGAAATGATGGCGTTCGAGGACCTCACCCTCGACCCGGTCACCCGTGAGGTCAAGCGCGGCGAACGATCGATCAGCCTGACGCGCACCGAGTTCTCCCTCCTCGAAATGCTCATGGCCAACCCACGCCGCGTGCTGACCCGTGGACGCATTCTCGAAGAAGTGTGGGGATACGACTTCCCGACGTCCGGCAATGCCCTCGAGGTGTACGTCGGCTACCTGCGTCGCAAGACGGAAGCCGACGGCGAACCGAGGTTGATCCACACCGTCCGCGGAGTCGGCTACGTCCTGCGGGAGACGCCTCCGTGATCACCGCTCCGTTCGGCAAGAACGCCGAACCGAAGAAATCCTCCACCACCCAAGCGTCCGTCGAAATGCGCCCGCCGATGCCACTGACCCGTTCGGTGTCATTGCGTTGGCGTGTGACGCTGCTCGCCGCGTCGGTGGTGGCCATTGCCGTCGCAGTCATGGCGATCGCTGCCTACGCGGTGGTTTCGCGTGCGCTCTACGCGGACGTCGATCACCAGTTGCGTACCAGGGCGGCGGTGCTGATCGACAGCAATGTCGTGCGATTCGATCCTCGCTACATCTCCGGTGCGACGCTGTACACCACCGACATCAGTGTGGCCCTGATCTTCTCGGACCTGAGCACGTACCAGCCGCCCGGTTCCGACGTGCCGATCGGTGAAGCCGAAGACGCCGTAGCGCGTGGCGAATCGGATTCCTCGCTGCGAACCGTCGACGGTCAGCGAGTGCTGGCTCAACGAACCCATGACGGAAGCACTTTGGTGATCGGTCAGCGGCTCGCGCCGACCGTTGCGGTACTGGACCGTCTGGCCTGGGTGCTCTTCGTGGTCGGCGGGTGTGGCGTCATACTTGCGGCAGTGGCGGGTACTACCGTGGGCCGCACCGGTTTACGACCCATTGCCAGGCTGACTGCTGCCACCGAACGAGTCGCTCGGACCGACGATCTGACGCAGATCCCCGTTACCGGCAGCGACGAATTGGCGCGCCTGACAGAGAGTTTCAACACGATGCTGCGGGCGCTCGCCGAGTCCCGTGAGCGTCAGTCGCGCCTCGTCGCGGACGCCGGACACGAGTTGCGGACGCCGTTGACTTCGTTGCGCACCAACATGGAATTGCTGATCGCGTCAAGTCGCCCCGGTGCGCCGCAGATTCCCGACGAGGACATGGCAGAACTTCGTGCCGACGTCGTCGCGCAGATCGAGGAACTGTCGACTCTGGTCGGCGACCTCGTCGACCTGGCCCGTGAAGACGCACCCGAAACCGTGTACGAGCGCGTCGACGTCAGCGACGTCGTCGAGCGTGCGCTCGAACGAGCGCGGCGCAGGCGCAACGAAATCGAGTTCGAGGCGGTCACCACTCCGTGGTACGTCTACGGAGATCAAGCGGGCCTGTCGCGTGCCGTGCTGAACGTCCTCGACAACGCTGCGAAGTGGAGTCCGAAGGGCGAACAGGTACGCGTCGAAATGCGACCGGTGGGTCAAGGATTGTTGGAATTGACCGTAAGTGATGCGGGACCTGGCATTCCGGAGGAGGATCGGGAGTTGGTGTTCGATCGTTTCTACCGGTCGACTGCGGCACGTTCGATGCCGGGATCGGGTCTGGGACTTGCGATTGTGCGTCAGGTCGTCGTCAAGCACGGCGGCACCATCGCGATCGACGAATCCGATCGTGGGGGAGCGCTTGTTCGTATCGTGCTTCCCGGTGAACCGGGGCCGAGTGCCGAGTAGCGTGTTCTGTAGACCCGTTGGTCCCTCGCTTCGGTGACTGACGTCACGGCTTAATGCGTTCGGCCCGAAAGTCTTTCGGGCCGAACCGACAACACCGGTTTTTCACGTCGAACTCTGGGTAAAGTGACAGGCACGTCTCAGCGCCTTCTCAGCAGCGCAAGGCAGCATTGTCGGCAGAACAGTTGTGACTGCCCGTCCGGTGGTCACCGTAGACGAAAGCGAGCCGATGACCGAGGACCGTAACGTCGGGCCGACCCGGCCCGAGCAGCCCAACAGCGAGCCCACCACCCAGGCGCAGCCGACAGCACCTCAGGCACAGCCGACGGCACCTCAGGCACAGCCTCCCGTGCCGCCGCAGCAGCCTCAGGGGCAGGCGCCTCAGCAGCCGTACCAGCCGACCGAATCGTTCGCCCGACCCGCCGAAGCCCGACCCACTGAAGGCCGGCCCACCGAAGCCTTCGGGCAGGCGCAGCAGCAGCAGCCCACGCAGGCTTTCGGCCACCCGCACGGTGCCCATGAGGCCGCGTACCAGCAGAGCGCCCCGTACGGCGCACCCAACCCTGGTGGCCCCGGCGGTCCGAACGGCCCGGGCGGCGGCCACAACCAGATCCCCGCACCGCTGCAGGGGCCGAACTCCGGTTCGACCACCACAAAGCCGAAGTCGGGACGCATGGCGCTGGTTGCCGGCGCTCTCGCCCTGGTCCTGGTCAGTGGTGGTGTCGGTGGCGTGGTCGGCGCCGTCGTCGCGGACCGCAACGGTGGAACCGCGACGGTCACCAACTCTCTGAACGCTCCGAAGCCCACTGCGACCAACACGTCCAACGCTCCCGCCGGCTCGGTTCAGGCCGTTGCCTCGAAGGTCGTGCCGAGCGTCGTGCAGATCGAGGTAGCCACCGCGCAGGGACAGGGCGGTGAGGGCTCCGGTGTCATCCTGTCCTCCGACGGTCTGATCCTGACCAACAACCACGTTGCCGGCGCACAGGGAGCGCAACTTCGCGTTGCGTTCTCCGACGGAACCAAGGCCTCGGCCACTCTGGTCGGTGCCGACCCCGTCTCCGACATCGCCGTCATCAAGGTCGACGGTCGCAACGACCTCACCCCCATCGATCTCGGCAACTCCGGCGACGTCCAGGTCGGACAGCAGGTGGTTGCCGTCGGGTCCCCACTCGGCCTGGCCGGCACGGTCACCGAAGGCATCATCTCCGCACTCGATCGCCCGGTGTCCACGAGCGGCGAGTCCGGCAACCAGAACACCGTCATCGACGCTCTGCAGACCGACGCAGCGATCAACCCCGGCAACTCCGGTGGCGCCCTCGTCAACATGGACGGCCAGCTGATCGGCATCAACACGGCGATCGCCTCGCTCGGAGCGTCGTCGGGTACCCAAGGCGGTTCGATCGGCCTCGGTTTCGCCATCCCGATCGATCAGGCACGCCGCGTCGCCGACGAACTGATCAAGACCGGCAAGGCGACTCAGGCCATGATCGGCGTGACCGTGCCGTCGCAGGACAACGCCGACGGCGCAACCGTCATGGATGTCACTGCTGACGGGCCGGCAGCCAAGGCCGGTATCCCGAAGGGTGCAGTCATCACCAAGGTTGACGATCGTGTTGTCGCAGATGGTGATTCGCTGATCGCGGCAGTGCGTTCACATGCTCCCGGCGACAGGGTCTCGATCACGTACAGCGACGGCGGGCAGACCAAGACCGTCGACGTCACGTTGGGAACCGCGGCAGCGCAGGGCGGTCGATGATGTTCGGCGATCAGCAGACGATCGACCCGATCTTCGGCCAGATCGCAACGGCGTCGCGATCGGACACTACGGTAGGAGTCATGGAACTCGAAGCCACATCGGCCGGCCGCGCTCTGGTCGTCATCGTCGACGATCGCACAGCCCACGGCGACAACACCGACTCCATCGGTCCACTGGTCACGGAACTGCTGAACGAAGCGGGTTTTCTCGTCGATGCGACGGTCGCCGTCGCCGCCGACGAAGTGGAGATCCGCAACGCTCTCAACACCGCAGTCATCGGTGGCGTCGACCTCGTCATCTCGGTCGGCGGTACCGGGGTATCCCCGCGTGACGTCACTCCTGACGTGACCGCTGAGGTTCTCGATCGCGAGATCCCGGGAATTGCCGAAGCACTTCGTGCTTCCGGTCTTTCGGCCGGATCGCTCGAAGCAGGCTTGTCCCGCGGCCTCGTCGGGGTTTCGGGAAGCACCGTGGTAGCCAATCTGGCGTCGACCAGGCCGGCAATTCGCGACGGCATGGCAACCCTGACGGCTTTGGCGAGTCACGTGATCGCCGAGCTGTCCAGCCTCGAGGGCTGAGACAGCTTGTCGGAGCAACCAGATACCCCGAAGAAGCCGTCAGTCGACAAGAAGCGCCTGGCGCGCATCTTCGGGGACGTCTTTCCCGAGACGACGTCGGACGAGCGGGGTCCCGAAGGATCCTCGCGGTCCTCGGACGACGACTGGCTGCGCAGTCAGCGGCCCCCGCACCACGGCGGTTGAGAAGTAAATCAGGCCCCCGGACAATTGTCCGAGGGCCTGATTTGATCTGTGGGCACTGCCTATTCGAGAGACTTGGCGTGCGCTCCCGTGTCGGCGCCACCGGCATTGGCCGAGAGGATGTCGCGGATCTGGATGAGCAGATCGGTTTCGCTGGCTTCCTTGTCCTCGGGCTCGGAGACGAACTTCTTCTTCGCCGCATTCGCAGGGACGATCAGCACGAAGTAGACGACCGCTGCGATGATGATGAAGTTGATGATCGCGGTGACGACCGCACCGAAGTTCAGGAACGTCTCAGCGGAGTCACCCGTCAGCTGAATGCCCCACCCGTATTCGTTGGCTCCGCCAATCGAAGCGACAAGTGGGTTGATGATATTGCTGGTGAAGGCAGTCACGATGGCGGTGAAGGCCGCGCCGATGACCACTGCGACGGCCAGGTCGAGCACGTTTCCGCGAAGCAGGAAGTCCTTGAATCCCTTGAGCATGTCGGTGTCCCCTCGAGTCTCCGATGGCAAGTGCCAGATGGTCCGTTGATACCGAACCGACTGGAAAAATCCTAGAGGAGCTTCGGACGCTTTGTGCGGTCAGCGGAATGTCACGGTGATCGCATTGGACAGGGATGCCGCGGCTACGACGTTGGCTGCTGGTGTCGGCAGGGCCAGCAAAATCACCTGTTCCTGCTGGTTACGTGTACTTTCCGACGTGGTGACCAAAGCGACTACTGCTCCCGCTGCAAGAATCTGCGGGGCCTTGTCGGCAATTGATTCGTTGGGTGTGTCGGGGTGGGGTGTGTCTGGGCGGGATGTGTCAGGGCCGACGGTCAGGACGTCGACGACATCGCCGCTGCGCAAAATTTCTGCAACGGCCGCATCGGCAAGTCGCACGGGCACGATGCGGGCGTCGTCGGTTCCTATCGACAACCCGGCCAGCCGTGGGCTGAGAACACGCACATCGGTGACGGTTTCTCCGGAGCGAATCGGGCCGGCAACGGTTCTTCCGACCACCAGGTCGGCATCGGAGACAACTCCTTCGGGAAGTTGTTTCGAGTCGATCTCGCGGACCTCGACGTCCGAATCCGCAATCACCTGCCCCGGAGTGAGATCGCGGCTCGAGACAACTACTGCGACGGTGTCGGTCGCGGGATCGCCTCGAAAGAAGAGAACAACGCCGAGTGTGGCCAGGACAACGGCTGCGATCTTGCGGACGGTCGCTGAGCGAAACCGTGTGCCGCGTGTCAGTTCGACGACGCGATCGAAGGTGTTCGGCGTGAGATCGAGCTGGGCGCGCAATGGATGGGAGCGCCTCGGCGAACGAGAACGTACTGACGGCATTCATGCACGTTAGGGCCGGAAGCGGTGCTTCCGGCCCTAACGATGTGAACCTGTGGACAACCCGGAGGTTGTGGAAATCAGCTTGCGGCAGCCTTTGCGGGCGCCGGCGTGCTGGTCGACGAACTCGATGTCGAAGAGGAGTCCGACTTGGACTCGGACTTCGCAGCGGGTGCCGAATCGCTCTTGGCGGGCTCGCTCGCAGTCCCGGAGCCACCGCGGCTGTCGGTGCGGTAGAAGCCGCTGCCCTTGAACACGATGCCAACAGAGTTGAACAGCTTGCGGAGCTTGCCTGAGCAAGCTGGGCAGACCGTCAGCGAATCTTCGCTGAAGGACTGGACGATGTCGAAACGGTTGTCACATTCCGTACATGCGTATGAGTAGGTGGGCACCGGGCTTCCTCCGCACTGTGATGTTCGAGCAGCCGCGTATTTACACCGCAGCCTTTAGCACTCTACAAGTGACAGTGCCAACAGTGCTAATCAGGGATCTATTCCCGCAGATCAACGCCTTTGAGTTGCGTGAGGCCGCCGCGCGGCGTCAATGCCCAGCCCATGGGAATGTCGTGGTCGTCGGCAGGCAAGGTCTCGACGAGTTCGGAGTCTCTGACAATTGCCACGAGCCGAGTCTGTGGTCCGACCGACCCGAGCGTCCGGTCGTAGAAGCCTGCGCCACGGCCGAGGCGTGTTCCGCGAAGATCCACCGCGAGAGCAGGGACAAGCATGCATTCCACGTCGGACAGGGTTTCCGGTGGTAGGACGGGTCCGACGGGCTCCCGAATGCCGTACTTCGCGGGGCGCAAACCGTCCGCGCCGCTGTACTCGACCCAGGACAACGGTCCCGGCTCCCCAGTGATCGGAAGTAGTACACGCTGAGCGATCTCGGCAACGGCGTCGAGCAAGTCGGTGGATCCTGGTTCGGTGCGGGTGGGGACGTACGCACAGACGATCGAGCCGTCGACAATTACTGAACGTATGTGCGTGATCAACGCCGCAGTTTCCGTGTTTCGAGTGTGCTCGGAGACTGCATCACGTGCTGCGAGTGTGATTTGTCGCCATTGTGCTTTTGTCTGAGGTGTCACCCCGCAACGATATTCGTCGTGCTGACCGAGCGGTAACAAGCGGCGGCTAAGGTGTTGGCATGACAGACGTTGTCGCTAGCAGCACGAGGGCCTTCCGTACGGCCGTGGTTCCCGCAGCCGGACTTGGTACGCGTTTCCTGCCTGCCACCAAGACGGTTCCGAAAGAATTGCTGCCGGTCGTGGACACACCGGGTATCGAACTGGTGGCAGGTGAAGCTGCGGACTCGGGAGCCGAGCGGCTCGTCATCGTGACGTCCCCGGGCAAAGACGGCGTGGTTGCCCACTTCGTCGAGGATCTCGTGCTCGAAAGCAAGCTGGAAGCAAGCGGAAAACTCGCTGCCCTGGCGAAGGTGCGCAAAGCGCCGGGTTTGCTCGAAGTCGACTCCGTGATTCAGGAGCAGCCCCTCGGCCTCGGGCATGCAGTCGGTTGCGTCGAGTCGGTTCTCGACGACGACGAAGACGCCATCGCGGTCCTTCTGCCCGATGATCTCGTACTACCGCGTGGCGTCCTGGAGATCATGGCGCGTGTTCGGGCCAAGCGCGGCGGGTCCGTTCTCTGTGCAATCGACGTCCCGAAAGACGCAGTCAGCGCGTACGGCGTCTTCGACGTCGAGATCGTTCCCGACGCGGTCAATCCCGACGTCCTCAAGGTCGTCGGCATGGTCGAGAAGCCGGCTGTGGAAGACGCGCCGTCGACCTTTGCCGCTGCAGGTCGCTATCTGCTCGATCGTGCGATCTTCGACGCACTTCGTCGCATCGAGCCGGGAGCCGGCGGTGAGTTGCAACTCACCGACGCCATCGCTCTCCTGATTTCCGAGGGCCATCCGGTTCACGTGGTGGTGCACCGCGGAACGCGTCATGACCTGGGCAACCCCGGCGGGTACCTCCGCGCTTCGGTGGACCTGGCACTCGACAGTGACGATTACGGCCCGTCCTTGCGTAAGTGGCTCGCGGATCGGCTCGACCGCTGAGCGTGTCGCCACGGTGGTTGATCGCCCGATAACGCAGTATCAATGTGCTTGTCCCTTTTCGGCGGCAAGGCATCATGAGCTGACGGATATCACCGAATTTCCAGACACAGGAGGACGCGGACCAGATGCGGTCGGTTGAGGAGCAGCAGACCAGGGTTACCGCTGCTGCAGTGGCACCCCGTCCGGTTCGGGTCGCCATCTCGGAGGCGCAGGGACTGCTGTGTGCCGAGGAAGTGGTGACCGAACGCCCATTGCCGGGATTCGATCAAGCTGCCATCGACGGTTACGCGGTTCGTAGTGTCGATGTCGCCGGCGCTGGAGCCGACCTCCGAGGCGAGGACGGCGAGCCTACCGACCTCAGCTTGCCGGTGGTCGGTGAGGTGACGGCGGGCTCACGCCAACCGATCCGCTTGCAACCTCGCCAGGCCGTCCGAGTCGACACCGGCGCGCCGTTGCCCACGCTGGCCGACGCAGTTCTTCCGCTCGAGAACACCGACGGTGGTCGCGCTCGCGTTCGGATCTTCGAGCCGGTGCGTTCGGGCGATTACGTTCGCCGTGCAGGCGACGACGTCCAGCCGGGCGACGTGGCCGTTCGGGCAGGCACCATCATCGGAGCCGCACAGGTCGGGTTGCTCGCCGCGGTCGGCCGCGACAAAGTACTCGTCCATCCCCGTCCGCGCCTCTCCGTCATCAGCGTCGGTGGAGAACTCGTCGACGTGGATCGCACGCCGGGACCTGGTCAGGTATACGACGTCAATTCGTATGCCCTCGCCGCCGCAGCGCGCGATGCCGGCGCCGACGTCAACCGTGTGGGAATCGCAGGCAACGACTCGCGTCGTCTTCGCGAAGTAGTCGAGGGACAGCTGATTCGCTCGGAAATCGTTGTCATCGCCGGTGCCGTGGGCGGCGGAGCGTCCGACGAGGTTCGTGAGGCGCTTGCCGACCTGGGGACGCTCGAAGTGGAGCGCGTTGCCATGCATCCGGGATCAGTGCAGGGCTTCGGAAAGCTGGGAAGGGACGAGGTTCCGACCTTTCTCCTACCGTCCAACCCGGTCAGCGCACTGGTGGTATTCGAAGTCATGGTTCGCCCGCTGATCAGAATCGCGCTCGGACGCCGCCAGCCGATGCGGCGAGTAGTGAAGGCGCGGACAGTGGGAACCATCACGTCGATTGCCGATCGCAAGGGTTTTCTGCGTGGTCAGCTGATGCGTGACGAAGCGACAGGGGAGTACCTGGTGCAGGCCCTCGGGGGTGCGCCCGGTGCGTCCTCACATCTCCTCGCGACCTTGGCGGAAGCCAATTGCTTGGTTCTGGTCGATCGAGACGTCACCGAAGTGCACATCGGTGAAGAAGTCGACGTAGCTTTTCTCGCCCAACGTGGGTAACGCCGATCCGAGTGGGGTGTGATGTCAGTCCATCCAGGATGGCCGGAAGATCTCGGCCCGCTGCGAGTGCCCGCGGGAGTGGTGACCGTCCGCCCCGTGAAGCTCCGTGACGCTGCTGTGTGGAGTCGTCTCCGCATTCGCGATCGCGAGCACCTCGAGCCGTGGGAGCCCACCGGAGAATCGCCATGGGATGCTCGCCACCACATCACCGTCTGGCCGTCCCTGTGCGGAAACCTTCGCTCCGAAGCGCGCAAGGGCAGGATCCTTCCCCTGGTGATCGAACTCGACGGGAAGTACTGCGGGCAGGTCACCATCGGAAATGTGGTGCGCGGCGCTCTGCGGTCCGCCTGGGTGGGCTATTGGGTCGCCTCGCACGTGACCGGTGGGGGCGTAGCCACAGCTGCCGTTGCGCTCACACTCGATCACGCATTCTCGAAGGTCGGTCTGCATCGAGTGGAGGCCACTGTTCGGCCGGAGAACGCGTCGAGTCGCGCAGTCCTACGAAACGTTGGGTTCCGGGAGGAAGGTCTTCTCAAGCGCTACCTCGATGTCGACGGCCAATGGCGTGATCATCTTCTGGTCGGAATGACCATCGAGGAAGTACCCACCACAGTCGTCGACAGATTGGTGCGGTCCGGACGCGCTTCGTGGGTGTGACGAAGACGGCGCCAGAAGCGTGAGAAACGCGAGCTAAACAGCAGTTACCGCTGAGTAGTCCTACTTTCGGTCGGGAAACAGTGGTTTTTGATTCAACCAGAACTTGAGACTTTTGGGACTGAACCGGAAGTTCAGTTCGGTACGCGTGTGACACATGAGTATGGTGGGGTTCGGCGCGTCGGCAACGATGCGAGGGCGTCGGCCGTTAACCTTGACTCGTCAACGGCTGGCATAGGTGCTGGTAGGTGATCGGGAGGAGGCCGCGGCATGCCTAGCTCATTCGTGTGGATCGGGCTGGTGGCCGTGTGGCTGTTCGTCCTGGTGCCGATGCTTGTCAACAAGCGCCCCAGGATCCGGCAGACGAGTGACGCGGCACTCGCAACTCGAGTACTTCACCGCGGCGACAGCAACCCTGTTCAGCGCGGGCCGGCAGCAGGACATCGAAGCGATCCGAACTGGCAACCAGAACCAGTGCGCAGCAGCTACGACGCGGAGGACCAGATGGACACTCACGCAGACGACGACTACGCCGGCGGTCGTGCACCGGTCGGAGAATTTGTTCCCGTTCGGCGCGGCCGAGGCGGATTCGACCCCGAAGCGGATGCCATCGCCCGGGAAGCGCGGTATGCATTCCGTCAGCGGACGTTGCTGGGCCTTGCGTTCGTCGCGATTCTCTCGGGCGCTCTCGCATTGATCATCTCGCCGATGGTGTGGTGGTTGTTTGCGCTGACCGTGTGCGGCCTCGGCGGGTACATGGCGTACTTGCGTCGGCAGGTTCGGATCGAGCAGGAGATTCGCCGCCGTCGTACCGAACGCCTCAACCGATCGCGACTCGGAGTCGAATCGCACACCGACGAAGAGCTTCGCCTGATTCCGGCACGACTGCGCCGGCCAGGAGCGGTTGTCCTCGAGGTCGACGACGAAGATCCGGTGTTCGATCACCTGGATCACTACGAAGAAGAGATCAGGCACACCGAGATGCGGCGCGCGTCCGGTCAGTGATCTTCTGGGCCGATCTTGTCGGGCCGAAAGTTCGTGTCGGGTGATTCCAACGGGAGTATTCGTTCCTGTTAGAGTTGCCGAGCACCGCTGAGGCGGTGGCACGGGGCTGTGGCGCAGTTGGTAGCGCGCTTCGTTCGCATCGAAGAGGTCAGGGGTTCGATTCCCCTCAGCTCCACCAAGAAGTACCAGCGAAAAGGGTCTTTCAACGAAAGTTGAACGACCCTTTCCTGCATTTTCAGGGCCTGCCCGAATTGCGAAGATTCGATCTGAGTGTGCGCCGTTTCATACGATTGCGACCGCTGATCCGGACCGTTGAGCTTCCAAGTGAGGGATGATCCTTGGGCGGATACATGTTTGCCGGAAATGTAACGAGGGTGTGTCCGGTGCGATAGGCACGGTGAGTCTGCCGCAGTTTTCCGCAGGTCGGACGTATGTGTCGGGGAGGAATGTCGATGAGCCAGCCACGACGGCTAGCGATGATGCTTGTTGCTGTGATGTGCCTGATGGGTATCGGCGTTCTTGCCGTATCGGTCTTCCCTGCCATCGTCGCCGCCCAACCTGGCGGCAACAGCGGTGGTGGCAACAACGGCAATGGAAACGGCAATTACGGCAACAACGGCGGTAATAACAACGGCAACGGTGGCAATAACAACGGCAACGGTGGCGGTCACAACGGCAACAACGGCAACGGTGGCGGCAACAACGGCAACGGTGGCGGCAACAACGGCAACGGCAACTATGGCTGGCATTGTCACCGTCACAACTGCGGCACGACCGTAATTCCGACACCGACCACGACTGAGCCGACGACCACGACTGAGCCGACGACCACGACTGAGCCGACGACGACGACTGAGCCGACGACCACGACTGAGCCGACGACGACGACGACGACTGAGCCGA